>CABQOK010000069.1 GCA_902465755.1 uncultured Anaerococcus sp. | reverse complement strand
GATATATCTCCAAAGCTATCTGTTCCCATCTCTACTATAGCGATATTTGTATCTTCATCAAGGGAGAGGATAGTTTTAGGAACTCCTATTTCGTTGTTTAAGTTTCCTATAGTCTTTTGAACCTTGTACTTTTCCTTAAGGACTTCGTAGAGGAGGTCCTTGGTAGTTGTCTTTCCGTTTGATCCTGTGATGCCTATTACTTTGGTATCTTTTAGCTCGCTCCTGTAGGCTCTTGCCAAATCTTGGAGAGACTTTAATGTATCTTCGACTCTTATATAAGGAATGGATATATTGCTTTTTATCTTACAATCATGATCTGCTAGAAAGGCAGAAGCACCCCTATCTTCACATTCCTTGATGAAAAGTCTCCCATCAAATACCTCTCCGATTAGAGGAATGTAGAGGTTTCCTTCTTGGATTGTCCTTGAGTCAGAAGATACTCCTTTAATTTTAAGACTAGCGTATTTTTTATCTGAGATTTCTCCGCCGATCATTTTGGCGATTTCGCCTAGACTTCTTTCTATCATCGTTGCCACCTTTCAAATCCATCTTCTATTAGCCTGTCCAAAACTTGAGCAAAGCTTTCATCATACATAAGCTCGCAAAGTCTTGCGAAAAATGATGAAGGAGTAAAGCCTGGGAAGGTGTTAATCTCATTGACATAGAAATTATTATCTTTGCCTAGGAAGATATCAACTCTGGCAAAGCCTTCACAGCCACAAGCTTCGTAGGCGCATCTTACAAATTCTTGAGCTTCTTCAAGCTTTTCTTTTTCTAGTATATAAGGAAGAGTCTCCTTGGTAGACTTGGAAAAATACTTGGCATCGTAGTCTAGGAAAGTGTGGTCTGAGATATAGGCAGCAGGTTCTGATACATCTGGATTCATGTAGCCAACTACAGCAAACTCGATTTCTTGGCCTTCGATTAGCTCTTCTACAAGGACTTTTTTGTCATACCTTAAGGCTTCATCTCCAGCAGCTAGAAGCTCATCCTTATTTGTAACCTTGCTTACCCCAACTGAAGACCCATTAGCAGAAGGCTTCACTATAAGAGGAAGACCGATCTCTTCTATACATCTATCAGCGAAGTCACTATCAAAGCCATCCTTATTAGTATAGAGATATTTAGCTTGGCTTAAATTATTTTTCTCAAAAATATCATTGCTTGTAACCTTGTCCATGCAGATTGCAGAAGATAGGAGGCCATTTCCTATGTAAGCAATTCCTATAACATCGAGGAGGGCTTGGATGGTTCCATCTTCTCCATAAGTTCCATGGACTGCAGGAATGACTATAGTTTTTGAATAATCTTCCTTAGATAGGCAGTCGAGGAAATTCGCTATAGACTTTGTCCTATTTTCCTTAACCTCCCTAACTAGGTCAAACTCATTATCAGTATCTATCTTATCGAAACTATCTGAGTAAGCTCCTTCTTTATTAATATATACCAACTTTATCTTATATTTTTCTTCATTTAAATTTTTGCTTATGTTAAGGGCACTTCTTAAAGAGATATCGTGCTCGCTTGAAGGGCCACCACATAAAATGTAGACATTAATCATTTCTTGCTCTCTTTCATATAAATTCTATGAGGATTATACTACTTTAGGAAATTTTGGGCTAATAATTAGGACAAAGACAAGAAGTATAGAGAGAAATTCACAAGAGATTACATTTGTTACAATTAATTTTTCTAAAAGCTAAGAAAAATATAGGGAATTTGTTTAAAATATAGAAAAATAATGCTAGAAAATCTGTAGAATTAAGAAAATATTTGGCAAAATTAGCTTAAAAAGTCCAAGGAAAACCTTATATATCAATATTTTATAGAAAATAACAAAAAAAATCATAATCTACATAATTTTTACACAATTTAAAGGTACAATAGGGCTTGTAAAAAAGAGTTGTTAATATTTTGTAACTATTATTACAAGTAAAATTAAATTTGAAAATTAGAAAGAGGATATAAATGAACAAATTCACAAAATACGCACTAGCAGCAGCGCTAGTATTACCATCAGTATTTACTTTCGGATCAAAGGAAGCAAAGGCTGATAGAATCGAACTTAACACAGAAAAGGCAAAAGCAGTAAACGTAAGAAGCTCTGCCAAAGAAGTAAACAACGTTATTGGAACAATTAATGACGAAAACAAATCTTACGAAATTCTTGGAAAAGCTAATGGCTGGTACAGAATTGACTTCGAAGGAAAAGAAGCATTTGTAGGAACACCATGGTTTAACGTAACAGCTGAAACAGAAGTTATTGCTCCAGCAAACTTCAGAGATGAAGCTCAACTTTCATCAAATGTAATAAGCGTTCTACAAGAAGGCGACATAGTTGAAGTTATCGAAGAAGCAGATAATGGATATGTAAAGGTTAAGTTTGATGGCAAAGAAGGATATGTATACAACAACCTTCTAAAATCATTTAACGAAAGAAACAAAAAAGCTCAAAGCAAAGAAGCGGAAGTAGCTCAAGCACCAGTAAGTAATAATAACGAAGCTTCATACCAAACATATGAAGAGCCAACATACACATACACAGAAGAATATTATTACGAAGAACCAGCTGAAGATTACTATTATGAAGAACCAGCAGAAGACTACTCTTCTTACCAAGGAGATTCAAACTGGGCAAAAGAATGGATAGCTCAAAGAGAATCAGGTGGATCATACACAGCATATAACCCAGCTGGTGGCTACTACGGAAGATACCAACTAAACCCATCCCTAGTAGGCTACGGAGCAAGCCCAGAAGAACAAGAAGCAGCAGCAGACTCATACGTATACGGAAGATACGGTTCATGGGAAAACGCTCAAGCATTTTGGGCTAATAATGGTTGGTATTAAAAAACAAGCCTGCACGGCTAATTGAGTGCCCTCCACGGAGTGGTTCTGCGGAGCAGAAACAAGCCTGTCCAGCTTATGGAGGAAATTATCCGCGTCCTGGTAGCAGTCCACGGAGTGGTCGCAGAGCTAAGCCCGAGAAAGCCTGTACGAAAACGCGTTAAGCTTCGCTTAACTGAAGCTATCTACCGCAAGCGGTTTTCGGGTTAAAAGAGAGCCCGTTCGGCTTAAGAAGGACCCTCCACGTAGTGGTTCTGCGAAGCAGAATTCCCAAGCGGCTTGGAGCGTCCAAATCAAGGGTCGTTTAACTGGCTTAGCTAGGAAAATAGCATAGGCCCACGGAGTGGTTAATTTAAAATAAAAATTAAGTGAACTTAAATAAAAGACTTTGGCTTTCCTGCCGAGTCTTTTATTTTTGAATACTAGCCCTTAGGGGCTATTTTTCTTTGCACTAATTAATAAAAGGGTAAAATCATAAGTAGGAAAAGGCTCATAAGGAGGGAAAAATGAAAGCTATACTAACAGTCATAGGAAATGATCAAGAAGGAATTATCTATAAAATTTCTAAAGTTTTATATGAATACAACGTCAATATCCTTGATCTAAGCCAAACTATAATGGAAGATCAATTTGTAGGAATGTTTAATATCGACTTTACGAAGTCAGAGGCAGACTTTGCTGAGATCAAGAAGGCCTTTGATAAGCTAGCCGATGCGAACAATCTCGAAATAAGAATCCAAAACGAAAAGCTCTTTGACGCTATGCACAGGATTTAATATGGATAAGAATAATATTATTGAAACAATCAAAATGCTAGATGAGGAAAATCTCGACATCAGGACCCTCACCATGGGGATTTCTCTTTTTGATTGTATAGACAAAGATTATAAAAAAGCATGTGATAAAATTTATGATAAAATCCTAAGAGAAAGCAGGGACTTTATCAAGACTTCTAAGGAAGTCTCTGCAATCTACGGAGTGCCAATCATTAATAACAGGATATCTGTTACACCAATTTCTCTTATTGCGGCAGCAACAGACCTTGACGATTACACTCCCTTTGCCGAATGCCTCGACAGGGCGGCCAAGGACGTTGGAGTTGACTTTATAGGAGGCTTTTCTGCCCTAGTTCAAAAGGGCATGACCAAGGCTGATGAGATTTTGATTAAATCTATCCCAAAGGCCCTATCGACTACCGACCTAGTATGTTCAAGTGTAAATGTCGGCTCAACTAAGGCAGGAATCAACATGGATGCTGTAGCCATGTGCGGGGAGGTCGTAAAAGATTTGGCAGAAAGAACCAAGGATACAGATGCCCTAGGATGTGCCAAGCTTGTAATATTCTCAAATGCAGTAGAGGATAATCCCTTTATGGCGGGAGCCTTCCACGGAGTAAGTGAGGCTGATACAGTAATTAATGTCGGAGTTTCAGGTCCTGGTGTAGTAAAGGCAGCAATTTCAGGCAAGGATGATCTTCCGATTAATGAAATCTGTGAGATTATCAAAAAGACAGCCTTCAAAATCACTAGGATGGGAGAGCTTGTAGCAAGAGATGTCTGCGATAGACTTGGCAAAAACTTTGGAATCCTTGATCTATCCCTAGCTCCAACACCAGCCATTGGCGATTCTGTAGGAAGAATCTTAGAAGAGATTGGAATAGATAATGTAGGAGGACATGGAACAGTTGCAGCCCTAGCTCTACTCAATGACGCTGTAAAAAAGGGCGGTCTTATGGCAAGTGCCTCTGTCGGAGGACTTTCCGGTGCCTTTATACCAGTGAGCGAAGATGAAGCTATGATTAAGGCAGTAGATGGAGGACATTTGACCTTTGATAAGCTAGAAGCCATGACCTCTGTTTGCTCTGTTGGTCTTGATATGATTGCAATCCCCGGCTCTACAAGCTCAGCTACAATTTCTGCCATGATTGCAGACGAAGCGGCAATAGGAATGATAAATGCAAAAACAACTGCAGTTAGAATAATCCCAGTTCCAGGAAAGGAAGTTGGAGATTATGCAGAGTTTGGTGGACTTTTAGGCTATGCACCAATTATAGATATAGGAAATTCAAATTCAGATAAAATGATAAAAAGAGGCGGTCACATACCAGCCCCTGTTCATTCATTCAAAAACTAAGGAGGAAATATGGAAAACAAAAATCCAATTGTAACATTTGAAATGGCTAACGGAGACACTTTCAAGGCCGAACTCTACCCAGAAGTTGCTCCAAACACAGTAAGAAACTTTATCTCACTTATAGGTCACAATTTCTACGACGGAGTAATATTTCATAGGGTAATCAAAGGCTTTATGATCCAAGGAGGAGACCCAGAAGGAGTAGGAATCGGAGGTCCTGGTTATGCTATAAAGGGAGAATTTGCGGCAAATGGCTTTGAGAATAACCTAAAACACGACAGGGGAGTACTCTCCATGGCAAGATCAATGATGCCAGATAGTGCAGGCAGCCAATTTTTTGTAATGCACAAAGACAGCCCTCACCTAGATGGCCAATACGCAGCCTTCGGTAGAGTAATCGAGGGAATGGATACTGTAGATAAGATAGCAGAAACAAAAACTGACTTCCAAGATAAACCAAAAGAAGACCAAGTGATGAAAACTGTTACAGTAGAAACATTTGGCGTAGATTACGACGAGCCAGAAACAATTTAACAATATTTAATGATAGCAGGCAAAATGTCTGCTATTTTATAACATAAGATATATATAATATGTTCTACTAAATATTTAGTTTTGTGGTATAATATTGTTGTGAAATTTGTCAGAACTAGGGGGACTGACGATAGGAAATAAAGTATTTTAAAATCACAAATAAAGGAGAAAACATGAATTGTAAAAAGAAATTCACGCTATTATTATCTGCAAGTGCCCTATCAATGGCGCTAATGCTACCAGGAGCAGATACATCTTATGCCGCAGTATCTGGTAACGATTTTGATGTTAATACTGGTTGGAGAATGTCAAACGATATCACAACCGAGTTTACAGTCAAAAATGGTAATAGAGCTTTTTCTACAGGGAAAGCTTCAATAAATGATATAGGCGTAACAGCAACATTTGTTAAACAAGCTGAAAGAAACGATGGAGCATCCTACTTATCTGCTAACGGAAATAACCAAGCAGCTTATGGAGCAACAAATGATATGTTTTATGGAAATCCAGATCCAGCATCTATTCCTGCTTTAGGTATGAATACCCAACCAAGTAATGGATGTGGTGGACCATTAGGATCATGGGAAAAATACAACGCTGATGGAGAATTTGAAGTAGGAAGTGTAACTTTTAAATTTGATAGAAAAGTTACAGATCCGATATTAGACTTATCAGGGTTAGGTGGCTATGTAAGTAGAGTTGGTTCATACTTTTCCAATGGACGATTGATTCTTGTAGGCTTGGGTTCATTTAACAGCACCAATCTACATCTTGCAACTGAAGGAATTTCTTTAGAAAAAGTATCATCAAACTCAAATCTAACTGTGGATAATAACGTTATTCAAGTAAGAGACAGAAATACTCACACAAGAGCAGTAGTGGATGATAATAGTAGATACAATTGGATTCAATTCCAAGATGCTAGTGGAACGCAGAGTGTAAACAGTCCTGTTCTTGAACCAGCAGGAACAGGAAGTGTTAAATTAAAGGGAACATTTGATGAAGTTACTTTTAAGTTATACCATCAAGCAACACCATATTCAAAGTTTTCACGAGAAGAGTATGGTACGCACTCTTCATATTTTGCAAATTCTATCGATGGAAATCCAGCTAACGGAGATGGAATCAATGGTATGAACGTAATAAACACTGAAAGTGTTCAAATTGGTGGACAATTGTTTAATGGAGATCAAAACTGGGATTTATTTAGAGCTTCATTAAGACTACAAAAACCATCATCTATAGGAGATAAGGTATGGTTAGATAAGAACAAAGACGGTGTCCAAGGAGCTACTGAAAAACCAGCAGCAGGTGTAACTGTAAGATTATTAGACATAGAAGGAAAACCTGTAACAGATTTCAACGGAAATCCTGTAGAAGACCAAGTAACAGATAAAAACGGAAACTATATATTTGAAAACTTGGCAGCTGGTGAATACACAGTAGAAATAGTACCAAATAAAGGACAAAAATTAACTATTAAAGGTGATGGAACAAATGCTGAGGGTGACTCAGACTTTGATAGCGAGACAAACAAAACAGATTCAATCACCCTTGAACCAAACACAGAACTAAAAGACATAGACGCTGGTTTGGTAGAAGAAGACACCTATAAATTAGAC
>CABQOK010000068.1 GCA_902465755.1 uncultured Anaerococcus sp. | reverse complement strand
TAATATCAAGGCCATCTATCTTGATAGATCCCTCGCTAGGATCGTAAAACCTCATCAAGAGATTTAAGATTGTGCTTTTGCCTGATCCAGTAGATCCAATTATGGCGACCTTCTCGCCTTCTTTTATTTTTAAATTTAAATCTTTTAGGATATATTGTTCTGAGTCCTGGTATTTGAAGGATACATTATCAAACTCTATGATATAAGGACAATCTTTGCCAGCTTCTTTTCTAGATCCATCTACAATGGAAAGCTTGGTATCTAGGACTTCATTGATACGGCTTGCAGAAACTTCCGCCCTTGGTAGCATTATAAAAATCATACTCATCATCATAAAGGACATGATAACTTGCATGGCGTATGAAGAAAATACGACCATATCGGAAAATAAGCTGTACTTATCCATAAGACCAGCCCCGCTGATTAGTCCTGCCCCTATAAAATAAATCACAAGGGTAAGGATAGACATGGCAAGGTTAATTGTAGGAAAGAGTGTAGCCATTAGCTTACTTGTAAAAAGTTGGGTCTGGGTCAATTCTTCATTGGCCTTAGCAAATTTATCTTCCCTGTAGCTTTCGGAATTGTAGGCCCTTATTACAGAAAGTCCTGTCAAATTCTCTCTCAAGACCCTGTTGATATTATCCGTTAGAGTTTGCATTATCTTAAACTTAGGCATAACCAAAATCATAATTACAGCGACAAAGAGTATAAGAATTAGAAGAGTGATAGCTGTAGCGACAGTCCACTCAAAGCCTTTGTTATAGATTTTTGTAATAGCCCAAATAGCCATGATTGGAGCCTTGATTAGGATTTGTAGGCCCATTATAATCGCCATTTGTATTTGGGTGATGTCGTTTGTTGATCTTGTTATAAGACTTGCAGTCGAAAACTCGTTAATTTCCTTTTGGGAGAAAGATTCTACCTTGGCAAAAAGCCTTGATCTTAGATCTCTCGAAAATGACGAAGCAATTACACTTGATAGGTAACCCACTAAAACAGCGGATAGGAGAGAAGCCAAGGCGCATAGGATCATCCACTTACCCTCTCCTATGATTTCACTTACACTATGGCCAGGGGTTTGGACATACATGGTAATCTTGGCCATATAGTCAGGAATCTTTAGGTCCAAATACACAGAAGCTACTATAAAGAGTAGACTTATAAATATTTGAAGACCTTGTTTTTTATTTAAATATTTCAAAATCTTTATCATAAGCTGAATCTCCAAATTCTTTTTCACATATTTTTCTTATTTCAGGCATTGACTTTTCAATTTTTTCTATTATTCTTACAAAATCGGCCCCATCTTCTTCTCCTAGAAGCTCTAGCATTGTAGCAAGAGTAAAATTAATCTTTTCTTTTCTGAGATTTTCAAACTTCTTTCCGCGCTCTGTAAGGATAACTAGTGTTTTTCTTTTATCTTCCTCGTCGGGCTTTCTTATGACGAGGTCTTTCTCTTCGAGCCCCTTGATAATCTTAGAGACTCTAGCACTAGATATACCCATCACTTTCTCGATATCCTTAGGGTAGATAGACCCTTTATTTTTGCTAATTAAAGCTAGGGCCATATTCTCACCTCTGACCGAATTGTGTAACTCCTTACTAGAGTTACCGTGGCCTATTTTATATAAACTTCTAATCAATCTTTGAACTAAATCAGCATCCATAAAAACTCCTTTAGCTAACACTGTTAGTAATTTTACTAAGGTAAATATTTTTTGTCAATATTTTGAGGAGATATTTTTTAAAATCTAGATATTATTTGAGAGATTAGTAGTAAAATATTAGCTTGTTTAACCTGAAAGATGAAGTTTAACAATAGATATCTTGACTATATACGTATTAATGTGTATAGTGACCATGTAAGGAGGATAGCATATGCCACTAAGCGCGAAAGAAATGATTAAACTTCTTAAAAAGAACGGCTTTACCGAGACAAAAGGCGGTAAGGGTTCTCATAGAAGATTTAAGAATTTCAAAACCGGTAAGGTAACAGAAGTGCCGTTCCATTCTAAAGAGCTCAAAAAAGGGACGGAGCAAGCTATTCTGAAACAAGCGTGACTTAAATAGTCCCCTCCTTACTTTATTTTTAGGAGGTAGTATGTTTTTAGCTTATCCAGCAGTATTTCATAAGTGTAATGATTCAGAAGGTTATTTTATAACATTTCCAGATTTTGAAGGGGCGAGTCAAGCAGAAACAGAAAATGAATGCATATATATGGCCCAAGATTTTTTAGGTATTAACCTCTATTATATGCTTATAGATAAGGAAGATTTTCCGAAGCCAACTAGTATTAAAGATGTAGTTATTGAAGATGATGGCTATACAATAGTTGAAGATAGCTTTGTCAGCCTTGTTGGTATAGATGTTCAAAAATATGCCAAAGAGATGGGAAAAGAAACTGTAAGAAAAAATATAACCATTCCTAGCTATCTAAATGAGATGGGAAAGAATCATAATATTAATTTTTCCAAACTTTTAACAGAAGCTTTAGAAAGAGAATTTGATATAGAATAGATTGAATATAAGCGATTGTAGAATTACAGTCGCTTTTTTTGTGTTCTCTATTTATTTACATAAGGGGAATAAATTAGTAATCTAAAAAGCCATCCCAAAGATGGCTTATAGGTCGAATAAATCTGAGTGACTACCAGTATCAACGAGGGTAAGAGTTAGGATATCATCTTCTATTAGATATATCAATAACCAGTCAGGTTTTATATGACATTCATTAAATCCTTGATATTTACCCTTAAGCTCATGGTCTTTGTATTTAGGTTCTAGCCTATGGCCCTTAGATAATTTATCGATGACCCTATCTAAAAGAGAAATATCTAAGCCACGTTTTACGGCACGCTTATAGGATTTCTTGAAGGCACTAGTAAACTTTATCTTATACATTAGTCGGAAAGAAGTGCTTTCTTTAAATCATCAATTGACGAATAAGAAGGTGTATCTTCGCTAGAAGATATTATCTTAGCCTCAGCCATAGCCTTTAGAGTTTCTTCGCTGTATTGAGGCAATTCTACACTAAAAGGAAGACCTCCCCTTAATATACATTGGCGTAAGAAAATATTGACAGCACTAGACATATCTATTCCTAAATCATTAAAAAGATTTGTAGCTTGTTTTTTAACATCTTTGTCTATTCTTATTTGTGTTGGGCTTGTAGCCATATAATCATCTCCTTTTAGTTAATTATAATACAAATAGTATACATTGTCAACCAATGAATATGTAATAAACTATAGAAGTGTAATCAATTTATAGGATGAGATATCTTTTGAATATATTATAATAAGATTATTCTGATGTTGAATTCCAAAAATATAGGTAATAAAAAACTGGCCCTAGAGCCAGTCTTAAATCTTTTAAAAATGTTAAAATATTAAAAAAAGTTCGACAAATTTTCTTATGGTGGAGCATAAGGGACTTGAACCCTTGGCCTCTTGACTGCCAGTCAAGCGCTCTCCCAACTGAGCTAATGCCCCAAGATGTATCTATTCTAGCATATTTTATAAGAAAAGACAAGCGGATTGACTTGTTATTTGAATTTGAGAAAGATATAAGAAAATAGGAGAGCTCCTTAGTTTTCGGAGACTCTCCTTTTTTTATATTTTCTTGTTTACCCAGTTTCCTTGATGGAATCTACGTCTTAGGCAGATAAATCTTGATGCTTGGTCTGATAGGATTCCTAGCCAGATTCCAATTATGCCCAGGCTTAGGACATTTACTGCAAGTAGGGTGACTGCACTTCTGATGAAGGTTACAGATAGTAGGGCTACAAAGAGGGTGTATTTGACATCTCCAGCCGCTCTGAGGCAGCCTCCGTAGATTGTTTGGGAGATTTGTAAGAGAACTATTACTGTTAGAAATCTCGTTATTATTACACCGTATTCGATTATGTCTGGGTCTTCGAAGAAAAGACCGAAGATATTTCTTCCGAAAAATATTAGTATAATTGAAACTATTACTGATAGGCTAAAGCCGATTTCTTGGCAGACCTTGCCGTAGGTCTTGGCTCCTTCTTTATCTTTTGCTCCGAGGGCATTACCTGAGAGTGCAATGGCTGCTACTTGCATACCATTACCCAAGGAGAAGGTTAAGGATAGGAGGTTCATTCCAACATTGTGGGCGGCAAATATATCTGTTCCAAGACTTGCTGCGGTAATAGCTGTCACGAGGAAGCCGATTCTTGCTGATACATTTTCTACAAATATATTTGAGCCTAGGCTTGCTATAGATTTGGCGATTTTTTTGCTAAAGGAAAACTTCGCTTTTTTAAACTGATTGAAGTTTAGGTAGGAAGATTTCCTAGTCAAAGAAATGGTACACATTACGCTTGCCACAACTGTTCCTAGAACTGTCGCGATGGCAGCTCCTCTTATACCCAGGGCAGGAAAGCCAAAGTTTCCGTAGATTAGGATGTAGTTAAAGCTAATATTAACGACAGAGCTAACTAGGTTTGATACGAAAGCGATTTGTGTATTGCCGCAACCCCTGTGGCCGGCATTGATGACCATGGCTAGGGCATTGAAGATAATCCCTCCCATAATTATTTGAAAGTAAGCTATAGAAAGATCATGAGTTTCAGGATTGGACCCAGCAAACTTAAGGATAGGAGATAGGAAGGGCATCATCAAAAGGTCCACTAGGATTACGAAGGCTATTACTATATAGATAGCTGTAAGAAGAGTCTTGTTGGCTTCTTTCCTGTCTCCTTCTCCTTGTCTTCTCGCAACCAGAGCCGATACGGCTGCATTTATGGAGAAGAATATGGTAAGGGCTATAAATTTGGGCTGGGTAGTAAGGCCTATGGCTGCAACAGCACTTGGGCCCATACCAGATACCATGAAGGTATCTATTATATCAGCTATGGATATAAAGAAAAACTCCAATAGGGCAGGCCAGGCAATTGATAGTGATTTTTTCCAATAATCTTTTCTTTGCACAAATCCCCCTTAGTCTATGAGGTCAAGGTATCTTTCGATATTTATATTTTCATTAGTAGAGTATTCGATAACATCTCTATATATTTTGGATATAATATCGACTGTCTTTCGGCAAGATTCCTCAATTGAGTAGCCGTCTAGGAAGTAGGCTATTAAGAGCCCATCGAAGAGGTCTCCCGTTCCTGTAAGTCTTTTGGGAAGTTTGTCGAAGTAAACCTTAAATTCACCCTCATCGTATCCTTTTACGAAATATTTTCCGTCTTCTTGGGCAGAAGTTATGAGATATTTCTTACCCTTTCTTACAAAATCCTTATAGTCTATTTCAAGAAACTTAGCCTCTGTGGCATTTGGGCTTATGATATCTGAAATATCGATTAAGGACTTGTAGTTATCTAGCATTTTCTCATCAAGAGTTGGGTAAAGAGCCCCCTCATCTCCCATGATTGGATCAAAGAGGACAGTAGTATCGTAGTCTAAGTTTTTAACATAATCATAGATTATATCTCTTTGCTCAGTATTGTGGATATATCCGATAGAGATAAGGTCAAAATTAAATCCTATCTCCTCCCAGTTTCGTAGGGAGTTTTTTAAGTATTCAGTTGTATCTAATATGGCATTTTTCCCGTAGGAGAAGTTGTTTGCTATAAGGGCAGTGGGAAGGAAGAAAGTGTTGTGTCCCTTGTAGGAGAGAACAGTTTCCATCATCTTTCCAGCAATTTTTCCTAGGGAAACGAAATCATTCAGTATTAATATATTTTTCATCTCATTTCACCTCACCTTATATCTTATGAATTAAAAGATTTATGTCAAGCTATGATATTGTAAGTGGGAGGGATAAAGTGATATAATAAGTCTATGTATAAATTCAATAAAAATATCATTAAGAAAATCAACGAAAACAAATACGTCAAGCAAACCAGGAAGGGTTTGGGAAGTTTGATATTTTCACGAGCGGGACTATTTGCCTTTTTGGTAATCTTCCAACTTGTTTTGATGATTTATATCTATTATAATTCTAAGATAGATTTTACTTACATAATGGGAGGAGATACCCTATCTAAGTTTATAATGATGCTTATAATCCTCAATATGAAAAATGTATCAAATGCCAACAAGCTATCTTGGTTTATGCTAATTGCGATCGTTCCGACCTTTGGCATCATCGCCTTTCTTGTAAGTCACTATTCAATTGGTTATAAGAGAGAGCAGAGGAAGGTTGTAAGTCTCGATAAGGATTCTAGAAAATATATACAAAAGGATAAGGATCTTTACGAAAAAATCGAGGATAGGGAAAGGAGATTTTATCCAATAGCCAAATACTTGGACGATGTAGGGGGCTTTCCAACATATAAAAACACATCTTCGACTTACTTTAAGGTAGGCGATGATATGTTCGAGGCCATGTTAAGTGATGTGAAAAGTGCGGAAGAGTTTATCTTTATGGAGTTTTTCATAATCGATTATGGCTATATGTGGGGGACAATCCTAGAAGAGCTTGTCAAAAAAGCTAATGAGGGAGTTAAGGTAAGACTTCTTATTGATGGATCCAATCTCATAACTAGAGTAAGATCTGACTTTCCTAAGGAGATGGAAAGCTTGGGGATAGAATGTAGGGTCTTTTCTAAGATGTATCCTATAGTATCCACCTATCAGAACAACAGAGATCACAGGAAGGTCATGGTAGTAGATGGAAAAATCGCCTACACAGGAGGAATTAACCTATCTGACGAATACATAAATGTATATGAAAGATTCGGTCATTGGAAGGATTGCGGTGTAAGAATTAAGGGCAGTGCTGTCAAAAGCTTTACCATAATGTTTCTCAATATGTGGTTTTCTCTTGACAATAAAGCAGAAGACTATACTCCATATCTTAAGAAATATCCTGACACAGAAGCTACTGGCTTCTATATTCCTTTTGCCGACAATCCCCTAGATAATGAGGCCATATCCAAAAACGTCCTCCTTGACACCATAAATAAGGCTAAAAAGTACGTCTATCTCATGAGTCCCTATTTAATAGTAGATGAAGAGATTAGAAATGCAATCAAGCTTGCCTCAAAGTCGGGTCTTGATGTAAGAATCTGCCTGCCACACATACCAGACAAGAAGGTAGCCTTTGCCCTTGCCAAGGACCACTACAAGGAATTTATTAAAGCAGGCGTGAGGATTTTCGAATATACTCCAGGATTCGTCCACTCAAAGACCTGGCTTGCTGACG
>CABQOK010000067.1 GCA_902465755.1 uncultured Anaerococcus sp. | reverse complement strand
GCCTTTAGGATTTCGACCCTTTGTTGCATACCTACTGATATGTCTTCGATCTTTGCCTTAGGGTCGATTGTTAGATTGTACTGTTTACTTATCTTTTCTACCTCAGAGTAAGCCTTTTTCCTATCGAGGAATAGACCCTTGGATTTCTCATAGCCAAGGATTATATTTTCTGTTACAGTCAAGGGCTCTATAAGCATAAAGTGCTGGTGCACCATACCAATTCCTGCTTCGATTGCCTTTTTAGGAGTCATTGAAGCAAAAGTCTTGCCGTTAATTGTAACACTTCCCTCGCTTGGTGGAAACATGCCGTAGAGAACATTCATCAAGGTAGTCTTACCTGCACCATTTTCGCCAAGTAAGGCATGAACTTCGCATTTGTGAAGGTCAAAGTCTATGTTTGTTAAGACTTCCTTAGAGCCAAAGCGCTTGGTGATATTTCTCATACTTACAACTGGGGCCTTATCAAAATATTTTTTCATAGGTCTCCCCCTTAATAACTTTCTACCTTTATCATATCACAAATTTAAAAAATATTATAAAAAAAAAGCAGAAAACTTACTCCCGAATAACCAGGAGCAAGTCTGCTAATTTTAAATTTTACTTATCATATCCCATAGAGTTGAATTCTTCTTCGTTTTGTGGAACTTCAATTTTGCCATCAACGATTTCTTTTCTCAATTCTTCTACCTTATCTTTAACCTCTTGGCTAACTAGGTCATTATTAGCGTAAGCAATATCAACTGCTTTTCCATCTGCGAGTGTGAATTCTTTTGTTGATCCACCTTCAAATTCTCCCTTGTTAAGTCCATCGACTACAAGTTTAACTGCATCGCCTACACCCTTGATTGTAGAAACTAGCATATGATCTGGTGCTTCTTCTGATTGGTCACGGTCAACTCCGATAACCCATTTGTCGTTTTCTTTTGCAGCTTCAATTACTCCAATACCAACTCCACCTGCAGCATGCATTACTACATCTGCTCCTTCTTGGTACATTTGGTTGGCAATGTTTTTACCAGCAGCTTGGTCTGAGAAGCTGTTTGCGTATTGTACATCTACCTTGATGTCTTCGCCTTTTTCTCTAGCAGCTTGTTTTACACCAGCTTTGAAACCATATTCAAATCTGTCAATTACGTCTGATACCTGTCCACCTACAAATCCAACGTGATTAGATTCAGATTTCATTCCTGCTATATAACCTGCTAAGAATGAGTTTTGGTGATCAGCGAAGGTAATACCTAATAGATTTTCTGCTTTGTCGATATTTGCATTATCGATTATAGCGTATTTTTGATCAGGATTTTGCTCTGCAGCAGTAATTGTATCATTATATAAAGCGTAACCTACAGTTAGGATTAGGTCTGATTCACTATCTAGTGCAGATTCAAGGTTTGGTTGGTAATCTGCTGTTGAGTGTGATTCTATATAATCGAAGTCAGATTTTCCCTCATCCTTGTAAGCGTTAAGTCCTTCAAAAGCTGATTGGTTAAAGCTCTTATCGTTAACTCCACCCTCATCAGTTACCATAGTAACTTTTACTGTTTCGCCAGTAGGAGTTTCAGCTTCGCCATCCTTATTTTCTTCTGCTTTGTTATCAGCACTCTCGCTTGTCTCAGCTGGAGCTTTTGCATTATCATCATTCTTATCATTTGCTGTATCTCCTCCACAAGAAGTTAGTGCTAATGATAAAGTTAGTGCAGAAACAACAGACATAATTTTACTAATTTTCATATATTCCTCCCTAATTATGCTTGTTTAGTTACATAATAATCATATAATATATTGCATATTTTGTCCATAGTTTGTAGGTAATTTTAGCTTTTATCAAATTTCTATGTTTGATTTAAATTTTAAATAAAATACTTGATATTTTTGACGGTCCATGCTATACTATAAGTGTAAATGTTTTCACAATTTAATATCCGAAGAGCCTGGCAACAATATATTTTACTTGTTGCTTTTTGTTTACTTATCAGATATCTACAATCTATATTAGGAGGAATTTATGAGAGATATTATAATGGGTGAATTTTTCGGAACAATGATTCTTATACTACTCGGTGACGGCGTAGTAGCAAACGTTTTACTCAACAAGAGTGGACAAAAAGGTGGAGGCTCAGTCCAAATCACATTTGCATGGGGTCTTGCAGTACTTATCCCAGCATTTATATTTGGAAAACTATCTGGCGCAAGCTTTAACCCAGCTTTATCAATCGCCTTAGCTTTTAAGGGAGATGTTGCTTATTCTGACTTGCCAGCTTATATCATAGCTCAAATGGCTGGTGCCTTCGTTGGTGCTGTTTTGGTATATATTCTCTTTAAAGACCACTACGATGCAACAAGCGATGATCCACTAACTGTAAGAGCTACTTTCTGTACAGCTCCAACTATACCTAATACTTTCAGAAACCTACTTTCAGAAATTATCGGTACTTTCGTACTAGTATTTGCTATTCTAGGTCTTTCTCAAGTAGACGGAGCAGGAACTGTCGGAGTTGATAAGTTATTAGTATTTGCAATAATCGTCTCAATCGGTATGTCTTTGGGTGGACTTACAGGTTACGCTATAAATCCTGCCAGAGACCTTGGACCAAGAATTGCCTATGCAGTACTTCCATTCAAAAACAAGGCAGACCCTAACTGGGGATATTCTTGGATTCCAGTAGTAGGACCAATATTAGGTGGTCTACTAGCAGTAGTAATCTATAACTTTATCTTTATATAAGATTTATAGAAATTAGAAAATAGGAAGTGAGTTTATGTTTGATGTAATTATAATAGGAGCAGGCGTGTGCGGGGCCTCCATTGCCAGAAGGCTATCCCGTTACAAACTTGATATACTCCTTCTTGAGAAAGAAAACGACGTATCTATGGGCGCGAGCAAGGCCAACTCTGCCATAGTCCATGGAGGATATGCAGAAAGCGGCAAGGAGCTTAGGGGTAGGTTATGCTATCCTGGAAGAATTTCTTTCGAAAAACTCAACGAAGAGCTAAACTTTGGCTTTTTGGCCAATGGTTCTCTTGTTTTAGCCTTCGATGAGAACGATATGAAAATGCTCGATGTCCTCTATCAAATGGGCAAGGAAAATGGCCTCGATGATATTGAAATCATCGACCAAGAAAAGCTTCGCGAGATCGAAGAAAATGTATCAGATGATGCTATAGGAGCCTTGTATTGTAAGGGTGCAGGAGTTTGCTCTCCTTATGAATATGTAATAGCCCTAGTAGAAAACGCCATGGATAATGGCCTCAAGCTAAAACTGGATAATGAAGTCGTAGAAATCGAAAAAGAAGAAGATGTATTTAAGGTTAAGACAGATAAGGGCGAATCTTTCGAAGGAAGATTTGTTATAAATGCGACTGGACTTAATGGTGCCAAGGTTTCTTCTATGATTACTCAAACTGATTTTGATATCCACCCAAGAAGCGGCGAATATCTAATCATGCAAAAGGGAACTGGATCTCGCATTAAGCAGGTCCTCTTCCAAACACCTAGTCCTAAGTCTAAGGGAATCCTTGTAACTAGGACCTATCATAACAATATATTGATTGGACCTGATGCCATAGATGAGGAAGAAATTGACCTAGGTACCCACACTGAAAGACTAGAAGAAATCTATAAGCTTGCACAAAAGTCTGTCAAAGGTGATGTCCTAAACTTAAGGGAATTTATAAGATCTTTCACAGGACTTAGACCAGCATCTTCAACTGGAGATTTCATAATCGAAAATACTGAGACTAATGGCTTTATAAATGTTGTCGGCATCCAATCACCTGGTGTTACTTCATCGCCTGCAATAGCAGAGATGGTCGAGGATATACTAGTTGATATTGGCCTAGAATTAGACGAAGATCCATCTTACAATCCAAATAGAAAGCCAATAATCGAGTATAAGGACCTCGAAGACTTTAACAAAGTAAAAGATAAGGTTGACTTACCCTTGGGAGATCCAGAAAGATTGGTTTGTAGGTGCGAGCAAGTAAGTGAGAAGACTATTAGAGATGCGCTTAATAGAGGAATCGAGCTTACAAGTTTTGACGCAGTCAAGAGAAGAACCCGCTGCGGTATGGGCTTTTGCCAAGGAGCCTTCTGTAGAAATAGGGTCCTTGAAGTTATGGAAGACGAATACGGTCATCCTATAGAAAATAAGAAGTTTGACAGCGAAAACTCAGGAATTTCTAGGATTAATAAGAAAGATATAAATGAATTAATAAAGGAAATCGAAAATAAATAAGGTTAAAATAAAGACTCTTGATTTTATCTTTAACTGAAATGAAAAGGCGAGGAAAATTCCTCGTCTTTTTCCTTAACAGAAATCTTGCCCTTATAGCAAGCTCCTTGAGATTCTTATCAATTAGATTTTCATTAGAATTTAAGGAGTTTAATAGTAAGAGATGGCTAATTAGTAATATGCCTAGCATACTAAAAGAGTGCCATATTTTAGCTAGCATTCTTATTCTTTATTAGGATATCTAAGGACCTTAACTTAAAGCCAAAAGAAAATCGCCCCTATAGGGCGACCCTCAATACATTTTTCTAGATAATATTAATATTCAAATCCAAAATATTTCTCGACAGCCTCATGCTGGGTACCGTGTTTAAGTTTGGCTCCTGCCTCATCTCCTCCAATTATATGAGCAAGTCTTAAGGCCAGGTAGTTCGTCACGGCAGCTCCTCTTCCTGTTGTGATATTTCCATCGGTTACCACGATTTGATCATCGATATATTCACCTGTCTTATCCATTTCATCTTTCATATCTGGGAAGGATGTTGCCATTCTGTCAGATAAAATCCCTGCTTTATTGAGGACTACTGGTCCTGCACAGATTGCTCCTATGATTTTTCTCGCCTCGTTAAAGCTTCTTAGAAGGTCTAAGACCTTTTCATTATCCCTCATAGCATAGGCTCCCTGGGTGCCTCCAGGAATATAGACTCCCATGTAGTCTTCTTCCCTGATTTCAGAAAAGCTTATATCCGCCTTAAAAGAAATATCTTGGCTCGTCTTAAGATCTAAAGTCTCCTCAACAGATGCTAGATCAAGCTTAACTCCAATTCTTCTAAGATAATCAACTACTGTAAATATCTCTATCGTCTCGTTGCCATTTGCCACTAAAACTAAAAATTTATTCATCAAAACTCCTTCTTATTTGTGATAAGGATGGTTATTTATTATTCTAAAGGCCCTGTAGATTTGCTCTGAAAGGATGACTCTCATAAGCTGGTGGGGATAGGTAAACTTGCCAAAGGATAGCTTCTTATTAGCGCGCTTACTTACATTTTTGGAAAGACCATTAGATCCGCCTATTACAAAAACTAAATCTCTTCCCCCTCCCATAAGCATCTCATCTTTGATAAAGTCTGCGAAGTCCTCGCTAGTCATCTCTTTACCTAGGATTTCTAAAGTCACAAGGAAGGATCCGTCCTTGATTTTGGATAGGATTTTCTCCCCTTCCTTATCCTTTATATCTTCAAGTTCTTTGGCCGAAAGGCTTTCTGGCGCCATAATATCTGCCACTTCTATAATTTCTATATTGTTGTAGGCTCCCATCCTTTTGATATATTCATCTATGGCATCCCTATAGAATTTCTCCTTAATCTTTCCTACTGCGACTATCTTTATATTCATTAATCTTCCTTGATGTAAGAGATAAAGGAATCGTATACTTTTGAGTATCCTTCTTTAAGGAGAGCATCCTTGATATAGTTTTTAATCTCTGTAGTCTTGTAGACTTTTCTAGGATCTGAGTCTAAAGCGTCTAATACATCATCCACAATTATTGCAAGATCAGATGTGTTCATGGCTGCCTTCTCATCTCCAGCAGCGTTTTTGATAGATCTTTCAATCTTGTCTTTAGAAAATCTTTCGACAGCTCCAGATCTTTTGATTACATAGGTATTTTCCTTATCTTCTAACATATCACCCACAAGGTCTACGTCTAGAGTCTGTAGGTCACTTCTTATATCGTCCAGACTTAGCTTATTTTCATCAAGATATTTTTTTATTTCTGTACTTAATTTAGTCATTTCTTCCTCCTCGCTTTTTATATTAATACCCAATGATCAATTTTTGGCATAAAAAAAGCAGATTTCTCTGCTTAGACTGTTGACAAAGGGACAAAATCCAAAAGGAAGCGTTCCATTCGGAAGAAATTTTAAGAAATTCAAATCGAAATAATACGCCCGTAAATCGCACTATTTGAGCCTTAGCGAGTTTGAGATTTACAGTATTATAAGATTTAGAATTTCTAAATTTCTGTAGCCCTATAAGCGTTTTTGGATTTTGTCTACGCTCTGAGCAGATTTCTCTGCTTAATTTGCTCTTAAAGCCTCTATGGCTGATAGTTTGGTTGCTCTTCTGGCTGGAATGTAGCCTGCAAGGACTCCTACCATTGATGAAAAGCCAACCCCTACTATGGCTAGCCATATTGGAATTAGGAGGATTTTAACATCTTCTACCCCTCCCATGAAGACTCCTGATCCTTGGGCGAATTTATTTATCAGGCTTCCTATAAGCAGGGATATAATTAGCCCTACAATTCCTCCGAAAAATCCTATAAAGCCCGATTCTATAAGAAACATGGACCTTATATCATTGATGGAAGCGCCTATTACCTTCATCACTCCGATCTCTTTTTGTCTTTCATAGATGCTCATAAGCATGGTGTTGATTATCCCTATGGCCGAAACTATAAAGGCGACTGAACCGATTCCGCCAAGTATAAGAGTTACAATCATGTTGTTTTTTTTGATTTCTTCGGCAGATCCTGCGGATGATTGGGTTTGAAAGCCCGCCTTTCTTATGGCTTTTTCGACTTCTTCAAGCTTTTCAACATCTTCTACTACAACATTTAGGTTATCGTATTTAATCTGTCCATCATTTTTGACCTCTACTGGCTTACCGTCTGGACCGAAGTTTTGGTTTAGCTGTGGACTTTCTAGTTTCTTATCTTCCTTTTGGAGCTTCTTGTAGAGGCTTTCGTTAATCACTGATGACCAGCCCATTACAAAGGACTTGGAGTTTAATGTTCCTGAAATCTCTACCGGTATGTCCGCATAGGTCGGTTTTTTCTCCTCGCCATTTTCCTGATTTTCATCTCCAAAATTGACACCGTCGTCATTTTCATCTTGCCATCCTAGCCTTATAAAATACTTACGGCCCCTGTAGTCGAAATCTTCGACAGGCTCTCCGTAATAGCCTCCTCCTTCGCGGACCATCTTCATAGGCCTAACCTCAGAT
>CABQOK010000066.1 GCA_902465755.1 uncultured Anaerococcus sp. | reverse complement strand
TGGGGCGAATACGAACAAAGACTTCAGCTTGCGTCAAATGCGGGAGATGACTGGGATATAGCCTTTACAGCTAACTGGTCTGGTCCTTACAAAAACTTAGTAGAAAAGGGAGCCTTTGCTGACATAACAGATCTTATAGATGAGAAAGGTAAGGCCATAAAAGATTCTCTTTCAGAAGACGTATTAAAGGGGGCTTCTATAGAAGGAAGATTATATGGCGCGCCAGCAGCTGCTAAAAATGTTGTTCCAGGCAACTATTTTGTTTGGAATAAGGCCTATGTAGATAAATATAAGATCGATATAGAAAGTGTAAAGACTATAAAAGATCTTGAACCTTATCTTAAAGAGGTTAAGGAAAATGAGGAAACAGTAGATTATCCTTTCAACATAGTAAGTGATTTCCTACTCCAAACTCCAACTCCACAGTCTGAAG
Source organism: uncultured Anaerococcus sp. (assembly GCA_902465755.1). GTDB lineage: Bacteria > Bacillota > Clostridia > Tissierellales > Peptoniphilaceae > Anaerococcus. The sequence goes on along the minus strand of CABQOK010000066.1, from coordinate 6,863 downwards.
CGACACCGGGAGTTGCCGTAAAAGAAGAAAATGGAAAGCTCATCGCTTACAATAGCTGGGCTGATCCAGAGCTTAAGAAACAGTTAGATGTTCTTAAAGACTATATGGACAAGGGTTATATTAACCCATCAGCTCCTCAGATGAATGCGGGAGATGGAGAAGAAGGTGATAGGTGGCTAGTAACTAAGGCAGAAGGAGGACCAGATTCAGATGGGATTTGGTCTAACTCCTTCAAAAGCGAAGTCATATCCTCCCCAGCAGGTAATAAAACAATAGTAACAAATCAAAAAGCTACTGGTTCTCTTGCCGCTATCAACTCCCAATCTGAGCACAAAGAATTGGCTATGGATTTTCTAAATAGAATGTATAACGATAAGGAGCTTATGAGATATCTAACTTATGGAATAGAAGGTAAGCACTATGATTTGGTAGATGGAAAGGTTGAAAAGTACGAAGACACGAAATATGACGTACCAGCCTTTACCTTCCTTGCCTCCGAAAATATTACACCGCTTACTACATCTCGTGATCAAGATACGCCAGAAGCTAAGGAAAAACTAGATAAGTTTTTAGAAAATCTTGAGCCTTCTCCTATACTAGGTTTCAACTTTGATAGGAAAAGCGTTGAAAGCGAGGCAGGAAATGTTGAGCAAACAATTTTCGAATACGAGAAAAATCTTAAAACAGGTGCCTTTGACGAAGACTATTATCAAGAATTCTTAGAAAAGCTTAATACTGCTGGAATTGATAAGTTGATAGAAGAAGTCCAAAACCAACTAGATAATTGGGATAGGAAATAGAAGTGATAAAGACTTATGTTTAGGCATAGGTCTTTACTTTTGCAAACTATAGTGAAAATTGTTTCATTGAGTGGAAGTTTTTGAAAAATTAGAAAAGATTTAGGAGTTAATATGCTAGAAAAAAGAGGTGTTATAGAAGGATTCTATGGGATTCCTTGGAGCTTTGAAGAAAGAATGTCTATGATTCGATTTCTTTCTGATATAGGTATGAATCAATATGTTTACGCACCAAAAGACGACCCTTATCACAATGTGAAATGGAGAGAGCCTTATCCAGAGGAGAAATTAGTTGAGTTAAGTGAGCTTGCTAATCTTTCAAAAAACAAGGGAGTCGACTTTGTTTGGGCTATTCATCCAGGACAAAATTTGATTGATTTTAGCTTATATGAAGAAGAAATAGATAAGTTATTTACTAAATACGAGAGTCTTCATAAGGCTGGCGTGACCTCCTTTGCTCTTTGCATGGACGATATAGATAGAAATTTAGCCTATGAACAAAGGGACTTCCATTTAAGATTAGTGAAAGATATTTTAAAGAAACTTAAAAGTTATGAAAATGACAAGCTTTTATTCGTCCATCCTTGGTACAATAGTTGCTGGATAGATGAGAAGGGAGAAGAATACTTTAAGCTCTTCCAAAATCTAGATAACTTAGAGATAATGTGGACAGGCTATGACGTAGTTGTACCTATTATAAAATCCTCTCAAGAAAGATTTACAGACTTATCCAAAAAAGAGGCTAATATATGGTTTAATTGGCCTGTCAATGATTACTTAAGAGATAGAATATTTATGGAAATATTCGAGTTTTATGATTCAAGTGAGACAAACTACAAGTCAATCCTATCAAATCCAATGAATCAAGCAGAGCTAAGTAAGATATCTATCTTTCAAATAGGAGAATTTGCTAAAAATCCAAAAGAATATGTTCCTATTGAATCTTTCAAAAGGGCCCTAAATTATATAGATGAAAAAGTAGCCTCTGAGCTTTTTACCATAGCTGATTCCTTCTTTGCTTCAGGAGTTTACGATAGATTTGAGGATAAGAAATATAGGGAAGATGAAAAGATTGCCCTAGCTTATAGGAAAAAGGACTTCGAACAAGTTAAAAGCTTAATTGATAAGAAATTAGCTGCCATAGACTCCTACTTCAAAAACTACACCAATGATAAATTGTACATGGAAGTAAAACCGTTTTTTACCTCCCTATCATATCTATTGGCAGCTGTTAAGGCAGCGATAGATAAAGACTTTAAGAAAGCCTCAAGCCTATATGAAAAGTGTGGGGAGTGTAAGGTAAAAATCTATAAAGAATTTAGCTTAGATACTATAGAATATAGAAAGGTCAAAACTTCTAGAGTCTTAATGAAAATCTATGAGGAGCTTACGGAGGAAATAAAAAAATGAAAAAGACCATCCATGTAGTAAGCCATACCCACTGGGATAGAGAATGGTACATGCCCTATGAGAAACACCATATGCGCCTAATAGACCTTATGGATGGGATGATAGAAGCCTTCAAGGATCCTGATTTCAAATATTATTGGCTTGATGGCCATTACCTTCCTATAGAAGACTATCTAGAGGTTAAGCCAGAAAATAGAAAGATAATCGAGGGATTGATTAAGTCTGGCAAGCTTAAGCTAGGACCTTGGTATATCTTGCAAGACGCCTTTCTCACAAGTGGAGAATCAAATATCAAAAACCTAAGTCTTGGAGTAAAAAGCATAGAAAAATGGGGAAAGCCTTCGATGATCGGTTATTTTCCAGATACTTTTGGCAATATTGGCCAGGCTAGCCAAATTCTTAAAAAAGCAGAAATAGAGGTCGCCTACTTTGGAAGAGGGGTCAAGGCTACAGGCTTTGATAATGTAGTTATAGATGATTTCACTTCCAAGAATTCAGAGATTTATTGGAAAGCTCCTAATGGAGACGAGGTCTTGGGGATTCTTTTTGCCAACTGGTATAGCAATGGATTAGATATTCCAGAAGATGAGTCTTCTCTTAAGGCTTATATGGATCAGAAGATAGAAGATATGGAAAAGTACGCCTCAACTAATCAATTGCTTTTGATGAACGGTTGTGACCATTCTCCTGTTCAAAAAAACATAGGTCAAATCATAAAAAAGGCCAACGAGCTTTATGAAGATTATGAATTTGTTCACTCAAACTTAGACTTGTATTTCGAAAGCGTAAGAAAAGAAGTTAAAGATATCGATACTATAAAAGGCGAGCTTAGAAGTCAAACGACTGATGGTTGGTGGACTCTAAACTCGACATCATCTTCTAGATATTATTTAAAGAAATTAAACAAGACTTTGGAGATGAGACTTGAAGAAGTCATCCAGCCACTTTTTACTCTATTTGTTAAAAAGGAAGACTATCCTAGCGAAAAGATTGATTATTTCTACAAAAATCTCATCAAAAATCATCCTCATGATAGCATATGCGCATGCTCTGTGGATTCGGTCCATGATGGCAATCTCAGACGCTTTAAGGATGTAAGTGAAGGGCTTGATTATCTTTACGATCTAGCTAGGGAAAAAATCAGAGAAAATACCCAAAATACTAAGAAAAATAGCATCTGTGTCATAAATACCCTTCCTTATAGGAGACTTAAGGAAGTTGAAAGAGAGATAGAAGTTGATAAGAAGTTTTTCGGTATAGATTTCCCAGAAGTTTATGATAGCTTATCTGGAAAAGAGATAAAAAGCTACAAACTAGTTGATGAAAAAGGCGAGGAAATTCCTGCTGAAATCACTTATCTTGGGACTGGATTTTCCTATGAACTTCCTAATGACAAGTTCAGGAAACCTTACTTTGACAACAAAATAAAGGTTCGTTTTAGTCTAGAACTTGATCCTTTTGAGAAGAAAATTTTAAGTTTAGTAGAAGGAAGGTCTTCCTTCGAATCTAAAGAAATAGAAGAAAATATAGTTGAAAATGCTTACTATAGGATAGAAATTAAGGATAAGGCAAGTCTCGATATTTATGATAAGATAAATCAAATTACCTACAAGGATGTCCTCACCATAGAAGATACTGGTGATATAGGAAATGAATATATTTATAGACAGTCTTCCGATAATGTAAGGATTCTTGGTGGACAATTGATAGATAAAAAAATTATCAGAGAAAATGATAAGACAATCATAAAGCTTAGGGAAAAATTCTCCTTGCCAGAAGGGGCTGAGGATAGGCTTAAGGATGAGCAAATTCGCCTTAATGACATCACAAGGAGAAAGGCTAATAGAAAAAAGACTTATGTCGATATGATAATCGAAAAAAAGATAAAAGTCTTCGATAAGAAAGCTCCCCTAGAGATTAAGATAAGTCTTCAAAATATAAGCAAAGACCATAGAATGAGAGTGCTTTTCGGTCATGATTTGAAAACGGATAAAGTATTTGCTGAGTCTATATTCGAATGTGTCAAAAGAGAGGCTTATGCTCCAGATACTTGGAAAAACCCAGATTATTCACAAAACTTCAACAGATATGTTCAAGTCCTAGATGATGATAAAAGAGGTTTTGGAGTATCTGCCATGGGTCCTGCAGAATATGAAATGGTAGAAGATGAGGGGCTTTTCATAACACTTTTTAGGTCTGTCGGAGAGCTTGGAGATTGGGGATATTTTCCTACTCCAGATGCCCAGCTTATAAAAGACGAGCTAAGGGATATGGAGTTTGACTTTTATTTTGATAGTTTTAAGGAAGATGTTGATAGAAATAGGAGAGATATCCTAAAGGCTAGAGTAGACTTCTTTAGTCTAGATCTTTTGGACAATAATGATAAAGATATATCTTTAAATATTCCTAATATAGATTTGGGAGCTAATCTATTTTCTACGATTTTTAGAAATGAAAAGGGACAAGCCTTCCTAAGGATTTATAATCCTAGTCCTTATCCTAAAGCTATCGATATTAAAGCAGATGAATATGATATTTTGGCAAGGAAGAAGATAAAAGATGGACCTTTTGGAGAAATTCCTCCCTTTGAAATTAAAACATACAGATTGGAGCTTTAATGAAAGAAATTGTAAAAGAATTGATCGATCAAGTTAATGAAAGCGATGATCTTAGTCCTGAGATAAAGAAAATTTTTGCCAAAGCAATAAACAATACTTTCACGACTACTATGAAAGAGACTGAAAGGGGAGATGTCTTCGTTATAACAGGAGATATAGAAGCTATGTGGCTAAGGGATTCTAGTGGACAGATCAGACCTCTCTTTTATCTAGCTAGCAAAGAGGCAGATGAACTTATTAGGAAAGTCTTAAAAAGACAAATATTTTGTCTTGACAAAGATCCTTATGCCAATGCCTTTAATCTTAGTGCTAGCTCTAGGAGCTGGAGCGATAAGGATATAACGGACTTTGATTCTCCTTGGGTTTGGGAGAGAAAGTACGAGTTGGATTCACTTTGCTATGTTATGGAAGTGGCTTATATGTACTATGAGAAAACTCATGATAAGACGATTTTCGACGAAAATTTTATAGAAGTTTTAGAAAAAATACTTGATATAATTAAGCTTGAGCAAAATCACGAAAATTCGACCTATGAATTCGAAAGACCTGACCCTTGGGCTCATTCAGATTCCTTAAGAAATGGTAAGAGAGGAACTGAGATAGGATTTACAGGAATGAGCTGGACAGGTTTTAGGCCTAGCGATGATTCATGCTTATATCAATACCTTATTCCTGCCAATGCCTTTGCTACTGTAGCCTTGAAAAGACTTGCCGAAGCCTTAAGACATGCAGAAATTAGGCTCGACCTATGTGAGAAAATGTACGATTTGGCTTGTGAGATAGATCACGGAATTAGAGAATATGGAATTATAGAAGATGAAGATTTTGGCAAAATCTATGCTTACGAAACAGATGGACTTGGCTCTTATAATTTGATGGATGATGCTAATATCCCAAGCCTACTTTCCCTTCCCTATTTGGGCTATGTAGATAAGAAAGATCCAATTTATAAAAACACTAGGGCCTTTATCCTTTCAGACAAGAATAAGAATTATTTTGAAGGAAAGGCGGCGAAGGGAATAGGTTCAGACCATACTCCCAAAGACTATATCTGGCATTTGGCCCTAGCTATGGAGCTTATGACAGCTGATTCTAGAGAAGAGATGGATCGTATATTAGTTTATTTTGAAAAAACTCATGCAGGAAAATACTTGATGCATGAAGGTTTCCATAAGGACGATCCTAGCGAATATACCAGAGATTGGTTCTCCTGGGCTAACTCTATATTTGTAGAGGCAGTCCTAAGATATATAGGGAAAGAGTTCGTAAAGGCTAGCTAAGATAGGCTTCGCAAATCATATCGAGGATCAAGGTTACAGGAAAAATCTTTGAAATCTTGTATGAATAGCTAGGATAGGGAGGTAGTAAGATAGTGTTTGTCGCTATGTTTTTTAAGGTAGACTCATTGTTGCCAGTTATGGCGAGGATATTTGCATTTTTATCTTTTGCAAAGCGAACTCCTTCTAGGAGATTGTGGTTTTCTCCAGAAAGTGATATGGCTATCAATAAGTCTTCCGCATCAAGGCTTTTAGTAAGTAGATTTATACTGTAAGGCTCTTTGGCGTAGTCGGTATTATTTAGGCCAATTTCTCCGAATTTGTAGACGAATTCATTGGCGCATAGACCAGACGAACCAATTCCTATGACGGCAATCCTTCCGAAAGCATCAAAAGATTTGATAAAATTAACCGTATCTTCGTCGAAGGCTTCGATAGAATCAATAAAATTTATATAAATCTCTTGACTAAGGGACTTAGTCCTTCTAGGTTTTTTAGAAATATCAAACTTTAGCTCAGAGAAACCATCGAATCCAAGTTTTTGGGCAAACCTAGTAATAGTAGAGTTTGAAACGTCAAGAATTTCGGATAGGTCATTGATATTTATATGACTAAAGTCGACATTTATATCTTTGATTTTATCAACGATAATATTTTCTGACTTAGATAACTTTATATTTTTTGAGCTTATTATGTCCATAATAAAATTGTAATTAGCATTTGTCATTTGATCACTCCTAGAGATAATTATAACATAAGAG
>CABQOK010000065.1 GCA_902465755.1 uncultured Anaerococcus sp. | reverse complement strand
TACATTATATATAGTTTGTCTTGCTCTTGATAAGTATTTTGCTATATTTATAACTTCTTCTCAAGATTTATAGTGTTGCTCTATCCAAATTAACTTTTTTTATGATGAGATGATATCAAATATGTGCTCGATAGATGCATCGATACAAAATACACAAGAGATATAGTATCAACACAGACACCAGATCTATTTGATGTAACATTTGAGTAGAGAAAAGGGGATAGAAATATCCTCTTTTTTCTTGTTTCAAATCCTTGTTTGTGATATTATTTACTTAAGTAAAGAAATGAAAAGAGGATTTATGAAGATTAATAAAAAACTTGTAGGATCTGCCTTAGTCTTGGCCCTCCTACTCCCAGATATAGCCTATGCTGCTGAAGTTGTTATGTATGATGATTCTAATATAGATGAGATATTTGAAGAAGTGGAAGGACCTAAGGAAAATATAGAAAATGGAAATAGTGGAAATGCAAATTCCAATATAGAAAAGCCAAAAGAAGAAGACAATAAGGATGAAGAAATAATAGTTAGTGAAGAGGAAGTTGATAAGATCGTGGAAGAATTAAATCCAGAAGCTCAAAATAGCTTAGATGAGTCTGATATCTATCCAAAAGTTGCAGTCTATGAGAAGGTAGTTGATATGAGCGAGTATCAAAATCCTAAAAATATTGACTACGATAAGCTTGCAAACTCTGTAGATGGAGCAATTCTCAGGACATCTATTAGACAAAAGGATAAGAGCATAAGTAAAGATAAGAAAATCGAAACTCATTATGCCGAGCTTAATAAAAGAGATATACCTCTGGGCTTCTATCATTATTCAAGGGCGATAAATGAGAAAGAGGCTTTAGAAGAGGCAAATTACGTCCTAAATATAGTAAGAAACAAGAAAGTTTCTCTACCGATTTATATAGACATAGAAGATAACGACAGACAGGTTAAGGCTAGTAAGAATGAAATCACTGCCGTAGCAGATGCCTTTACCAAGGCTATCAGAAGAAATGGCTATGTGGCAGGGATTTATTCCTATCCATGGTTTGCCAACAAATACTTGACTAAGGAAGTAAGGGATGAGAATGAGTTTTGGATAGCGGAATGGAGAAAGGATGCCCCTTATCCAAAATACAAGGATAGCCATTACGATTCTTGGCAATATTCATCCAAGGGAGGAGTCTATGGCTACAAGGGAGACTTGGATAAGAATGTTCTCTACAGAGACTACCCACTAATAATGACGGGAGTATCTTCCAAGGGCTTCGTCAAAGTAGCAGAAGAAGTAATAGCCGGCAAGTGGGGCAATGGTAATATTAGAAGGAAAAGATTGGAATATGCTGGATACGATTATGATGTAATCCAAAAAGAGGTAAATAGATTATTAAAATCTAGGAGAATTTAAAGTAAGTTATCATATTAGATTAAAGCCAAGATCTCAGATAAGACTTGAATAAAAGTAAGAATACTATAAAATAATACAAGAGTATTAATTAGAAAATATTATAGATTGGAGATAAATATGGCGGGAATTAAATATGATATAGTTGAAAATCTTGGCGTTCTTTCAACCAATGCCAAGGGTTGGACCAAGGAGCTTAACCTTGTTTCTTGGAATGAAAGAGATCCAAAATACGACATTCGTGATTGGAATGAAGATCACACAAGAATGAGCAAGGGCATAACCCTTACAACAGAAGAGGCCGAAGTTCTTAAAAATATTTTGGCTGATGAATTTCATTAAAGAATTCCCTCATTGGATGAGGGTTTTTTCTTTGTTTGCTTTAAATTTAGCCGATTTAAAGTATATTTAGAAAATAGGTGGTAATATGATTTATTTAGACTATGCAGCTACTAGCTTAAAAAGAAAAGAAATAATAGAAGAGATAATGGATGATTTTAATTCCTTCGATGCCAATCCTGACTCAACACATGCCTTAGGCAGGAAGGCTAAGAAAATCCTAGAAGAAGCTAGGGGAAAAATTGCAAATTCCATTGGAGCAGATCCTAAAAGGGTGATATTTACTTCAGGAGCAAGCGAATCCAATAATACTGTAATTAATGCCTTTAGGAATAGCGAGATTATCTCAACAAATATAGAGCACGACTCTATCCTAAATACCCTGGAGGGGGAGAAAGTGACCTACCTTGAGGCTGATGAGGAGGGTCTTGTAAGTCTTGATGACTTAAAGAGTAAGATAAGCCCAGAAACCAAGCTTGTTATAGTTATGTTTGTAAATAATGAGCTTGGGACAATTGAGCCAGTCAAGGAGATAGGAGCTTATCTTAAGGATAAAGATATTCATTTTCATGTAGACGCTGTTCAAGCCTATGGCCATGTCGATATAGATATCGATGAAATTGCTTGTGACTCGCTTTCCCTATCAGGACATAAGGTTGGTGGAGTAAATGGTTTTGGAATTTTGTATTTGAGAAATGACCTAGAGCCTTTTATCAAGGGAGGAGAGCAGGAGAAAAATAGACGAGCAGGAACTTCCTTTGTTATGGGAGCCTATTCAATGGGCATCGCTTTTGATAAGACAATCGAAGAAAGAGAAAAGATAGGAAAGTTAAAGAAATATTTCCTTAAGGAGCTTTCTTCCACAGGGATAGACTACGAAGTAAATGGCAGCATAGAAAATTCATCAGATCATATAATAAATATTTATTTTCCAGACTTTAAGTCGGATTTTCTATTGACATATCTAGATATTAAGGGAATTTGTGCATCAGCAGGATCTGCTTGTAGGGCAGGAGCCCTTGAGCCAAGTAGGGTTATAACAAATATATATGATGAAGACAGGGCCCTTCATTCGGTGAGATTTTCCTTTGGCTTTAAGAATGAACTTTCCGATATAGACTATCTAATGGAAGTTTTAAGAGAGGTGATTAAGTGAAAGACAAAAAAGATACCAAAGTAGTAGTAGGAGTAAGCGGGGGAGTAGATTCTTCTGTAGCAGCCCTATTACTAAAGGAAGAAGGCTACGATGTAGTAGGAATCTTTATGAAAAACTGGGATGATACTGACGAAAATGGAGTTTGTACGGCAGAAGTCGACTACGAAGATGCGGTAGCAGTATGCAATCAAATAGGTATTCCCTACTATTCAATAAACTTTGAGAAAGAGTATTACGACAGAGTATTTACATATTTTCTTGATGAATACAAAAAGGGCAGGACTCCAAACCCAGACATAATGTGCAACAAGGAAATTAAGTTTAATGCCTTCTTAGACTTTGCCAAGTCCCTGGGAGCAGATTATGTGGCAACTGGTCATTATGCGAGAGTGGATAGGTCAGGGGATGAGACAGTCATGCTTAGGGGCCTAGATTCCAACAAAGACCAGACCTATTTTCTAAGTCAACTTTCCCAAGATCAAATCAAAGACGTGCTTTTTCCTGTAGGGGAGTTACAAAAAAGCGAAGTAAGAGAAATAGCTCATAAGTACAAGCTAGCTACAGCTGATAAGAAGGATTCTACAGGAATTTGCTTTATAGGAGAAAGAGACTTCAATGAATTCTTGTCAAACTACCTACCAGCCCAAGCTGGAGATATAGTAGATACTGAGGGAAATGTTCTTGGAAAGCACGATGGACTTATGTTTCACACCATAGGCCAAAGAAGAGGACTTGGAATAGGAGGAGAAGGAGAGGCTTGGTTTGTATGCGGCAAGGACTTAAAGAAAAATGAACTCATAGTCTGCCAAGGAAAAAACAATCCCCTTCTTTTCTCAAATAAGTTATACGCAAGTGAGTTTTCGACCTTTACTGACAAGAAAATTCCAAAAGAGTTCGACTGCACAGCCAAGTTTAGATATAGACAAGCTGACATCAAGGCCCATGTAAAGGTCCTAGAAGATGGTAAGGTAGAAGTAACTTACGATAGGACCAAGGCAGTAACTCCAGGTCAAGCAGCAGTCTTCTATCAAGGAGAAGTTTGTATAGGATCTGCAATAATAGATGAGGTCTACAATGATGGAAAAAAATTATTGGTATAGGAGTAATAATTTGAAAAAATACTTACTGGCTTTTGCTTTATTAATAGTAGGTTTAGGAATAGATGAGTCTTATGCTTCTGATGTCGTTTATTATGAGGATTACGATCTAGACATCATATTTGAGGAAAATGACAAGGAAAGCACGGAAGATTTTGAGGAAGACCCAGAAAAAAACGATAGCTTAGAGGAAGTAGAAGATAAAAACGATAAGCTAAATGAAGAAATATCAAATATTATAAAAGAAGAAATGGATAAGGTAGAAGGGTCTTATCAAGTCGCTGTAAAAACCCTTGAAGGAGATAGCGATGTTGACCTTGATTACAGAAATACTAGTGACTCTCTTCCTTCAGCCTCAACTATCAAGGTCTTTATTGCTATCAGTGCCTATGAAAATATTGAAAGAGGAATTTTAAAAGAGACAGATTCCTTAATTAATGATATCCACTCAATGCTTAATAGGTCTGATAATTACGCCACAAATAGGGTTATAGATGCTTTAGGAGGATTTTACCCAGTAAATAATACAATAAAAGAGCTTACTGGATCAAATAGAACTTCCTTAAACAGGAAATTAGCAAAACCTGGCAAAGAAAATATGACAGATGTTACTGATCTAATACTGGCCATGGAAGAGTTAAATGATTCTATGCTCATAAGCAAAAGAAGTGCAGAAAAAATAAAAGAATCGATGACTAATACAAACACTAAGTCAAGCAAATTACTTGCAAATCTTCCACCTTACGCTAGAGGAATTAATAAATCAGGAGAAAATCCAGACAGGGGCCAAGAATTAGATGTTGCTGTAATTGATGTAGGATCTACTAGATTTGCCCTAGCTGTTGCTATGAAAACAAACAAATACTATGACAATGAAAATGAACTAAGAATATTGAGAAGTATGGGTGAAAGAATTACTGAAGCTTTTTATAACTTTGACTAAGGCAAAAGTTAAATCTTGCTTTGACTTATGATATAGATCTAAAATTTGGATAGGATTTTGTTTAGAGAGGACCTCGGTCCTCTTTTTATGTCTTTATACAAATTTAATATCAACTTTGTTATTATAAAATAAAAGGAGACTCTTATGAAAAAGAAAATTATAATTACAAGCTTAATACTCGCCATGGCTATGACAAATATCAATCCTAGCCTTGCAGCAAAGATTGATACGGAAAAAACTGAAATCAAGGAAAACGTGGAAGAAAAGATAAAAGAAACTTATGTCATAAAAGAAATAAATGATGATTCTGTAATACTTAACAAAAAGGGAGATGATTCAGATTTAGTTTCAGTCTCTAAGAAAGAATTTAAGGACATTGATCTTAAGCTAGGTAAAGAGGTTAATATTACTAGTGATGGAAACATCTTAATGTCAGATCCTGGCCAATTTTCTAAGATTTATAAAATAGAAGAAGTCGATGACTTAAAGGATGGAGATAAGGTTTCTGAAAAATTTATAGTTAAGGAAATAAATGAAGAAGCTGTTACAGTTGAAAAAGAAGGCACTGAAGGAGAATTGTACACTATTTCCAAGAAATACTTTGAAAAGGATCTAAGCATAGGGGATAGGTATGAGATTAGCCATAATGATGTAGTTATGAACTCATATCCTGCCCAATTTAATAAGATCTATGAAGTAAAAAAGCTAGAGAAAGATAAAGGCAAATCAAATGAAGAAAGCGATAAAAATAAGGGAGATACTAAGGCAGATAAAAACCCTAAGACAGGAATAAGCCCGGACCTTCTAAGCTTATCAGCCCTTTCTATGTCAATTCTAGGTCTAAAAATAAGTAAGAAGAAATAAAATAAGGATAGGCATAGATTATGAATCTAGGGCCTATCCTTTTTATATTTATAATAAAGACCATGCCAGACTACTTCGAAGACTATGAGACTAGGGTAAACTTTATAAGCCAAGAAGACTTAGACAAAAACCACAAGGGTATGCCTCATGCCTCATGGTGGAAGAGTCATCAGAGAAGGAGAGAATGCAAAAAATCAAAGAGCAAGGATGGAATTTATTCTAGACCTCGATAGAAACCCTGACTTTACTGCAGCAGTAGCCCTAGTCTATGGTAAGGCTGTCTATAAGTTGTATAAGAATAAGGATTATGGGGCAAAGACAGTCCTAGACATACCAATCTCTATGCTAATTGATTATGACAGAGAATATTTACTAAAACATATGATATAAAAGCTCCCTAGGAAAAGACTAATTTGAGCAAATGCTTGCTTGGCTTAGTCTTTTATAGCTATGGACCAATAGAAAAATTATCCGCTGGAGTCTAAATTTACGAATAAGAATAAGGTCTTCCCACGGAAAATCCTGGGGGAAGCCTAGATATCCAGGGCTCGGTCTTTCTTGGAGAGATGAAAAGTTCTAGGAAAGGAATCGGGTTTGAGGGGAGATTTTTGAAAAAGTGGAAAGCTTTAGAGAAAAGTAGTTAAGTTAATCTTATGAAAAGAGAAGTTTTGATTTATCTGCTAGGAGTTAACATACTAGCTATAATACTTACAATTTATGATAAGATAGCAAGCAAGAAATTTAGAAAAAATCGTATAAGGGAAAATGTCCTCTTACTAATAGGGGCTCTGGGTGGGGCAGTATCTATGTATATTACAATGAAACTAATAAGACATAAGACCCGCCACAAGAAATTTATGAAAGGCCTGCCTATAATTTTAATCTTGCAGATAGTTTTTTTAATTTTTTCATTTGTCAAATTAATCTAGACAGAATACACTAAATTCATAAATTCTTCTAACGGTGTTTTGTAGTTCAAAGATTTTCTTGGGATACTAGCTATAGAAATAATATCCTCTTCACTTTTTAGCCTAAAGTCAGTTTGTTTTGCTAATCCATCTTTTCTTAATAACCCATTTCAATTTTCATTTAATCCTTTTGACTTGGGAATCCTGGATCGGCAAAGAATATTGATATATCATGCTTATTACATAGATTTTTCCAATTTGAAAATTATTTACCACAGTCAAATGTTATTGTTTTTACAAATTTTATTGGCATTTGTGCTAACCATTCATCTAATCTTTCTTCGATACTTTTAGCTGTCCTATTTTTTGGCTTTAGGGTTACTATTGCCTTGGTTTCTTTCTCAACTAGGGTTATTACACAACTTTTATGATCTTTCCTTACTATTGTATCCCCTTCAAAGTGACCAAATTCAGTAGCAAAGTTTGGATAGTATTTTTTTCTATCACGGATGCTTCTTTTAAGGCTTGTTTTCTTCTTTTTTTAACACTACCATTCTTTTTCCTTTTACCCTTCATTGGTAGAAGTTTTTCTTCCAAAGTTCCATCTTTGAACCTTCTGTAGAGTGTTATTGAACTCATTGATAGTTTTATTTCACCTCTGCCTAATATTACATCAGGAGTCCA
>CABQOK010000064.1 GCA_902465755.1 uncultured Anaerococcus sp. | reverse complement strand
GACGGGACCAATCTTTCCAAACTTTTAAGAAGGACTAACCCCGTCGATATAGAAGAATTCATATCGACCCTAAGCGCAGAAGATGCCCTAATCGTCTTTAGGCTCCTCAAAAAGGAAGATGCAATAGAAGTTTTTGCAGAGCTTGGTCCAGATGATAAGGATAAGATTAAAAAAGGACTAAATGATACAGAATTTCATTCGCTTCTAGACCAACTAGACTTTGACGATATGATAGACACCCTAGAAGAGATGCCAGCTTCTGTTGTTCAAAAGATTCTAAGAAATACCGAGAAAGAAAGTAAACCAATATCTTAAGTTTCCAGAAGATTCTGCAGCAAGTCTGATGACTCCAGAATTTGTGGAGCTTAAGATAACAATGACTGTAAGTGAAGCCTTAAGCACAATAAAAAGGATTGGCAATAACAAGGTCACTGTCTATACATGTTATGTTACAGATTCTACCAAAAAGCTTTTAGGCTATGTATCTTTGAGAAATCTCGTTACAAGTGATGGGGATACTTCGATATCAACTCTTCTCTATGAAGATGTGATCACAGTTAGAACAGACGATGACCAAGAAGACGTAGCTAGGACCTTCCAAAAATATGGCTTTACTGCCCTACCAGTAGTAGATAAGGAAGATAGGCTGGTAGGAATTATCACGGTAGATGATAGCATGTGGATAATCGAAAAAGAAGCTACAGAAGACTTCCAAATCATGGCTGCTACCACACCAGAAGAGGAAGAATACAGCAAGATGAGCGTTTGGGACCTTGCTAAAAACAGGATTCCCTGGTTGATGTTTCTTATGATCTCATCTGCTTTTACCTCAACTATACTTAAAAGCTACGAGGCAGTTATCCAGTCGATAATTGCCCTTAATATGTTTATACCAATGTTAACTGACTCTGGAGGAAATGCAGGAAGCCAGGCCTCAACCCTTGTAATTCGTGCCATGGCCACAAAGGATATAGAACTATCCGATTGGGCCAAGGTAGTTTGGAAGGAATGTAGGATTGGAATGGTATGCGGTCTATTTTTATCCGTAGTAGGATTTTTCAAATGCTATCTTTTTGATAAGGTAGGAGTCGAGATTGCCCTTATGGTTTCTGTTACACTTTTCTTTATAGTTGTTACTGCCAAGGTCGTGGGCTCTCTTCTTCCAATAATTGCTAAGAGACTTGGGGCAGACCCTGCTATAATGGCAAGTCCACTTATCACAACCATAGTAGATTCCCTGGGCCTAATAGTTTACTTTAATATAGCTCAAATGTTTATGGATGTAGCACCAATATAGGGAGAATTATGAAATATAAGAAAAAATATACTATAGGACATATGTTTTGTGACCGCTATGGCTATTTGACCATGAGAAATCTAGCAAGTTTAATGTTTGATGTTAGTTTCGAGCAAGCAAGTTCCCTCGAAAAGGATATCGACATGGAAAAGTTCAGATGGATAGCTTATTCATGGGAGATAGATATCAAAGAATGTGTAAGGCTTGATGATGAGATAGAAATCACAACCATACCTACCCATATGAATAGGTTCTATGCCTATAGGGATTTTATAGTAGAAAAGAATGGGGAAATCCTTGCTAAGGCTAAGGCAGTGTTTTTATTGATGGATATAGAAAGACTTCGCCCGGTAAAAATCTTAGAGGATTTAGTAAAGGCCTACGGCAGAGAAGAGGAAGTATTTACTGCTAGGGATGTGAAACTAGAAAAAGATCTTGACTTTATTAAGGATATCCAAATTAGAAAGGCAGATATAGATACAAATTTCCATGTAAACAATGCAGTTTACTTCGATTATATCGAGGAACTTTCGGAAATTTTCGCCAAGGATATAGGCTATATCAAATTAGTTTATAGAAATGAAATTAGAGATAAGAAAAGCGTAAGGGCCCTAGGGAAAAAATCGAAAGATGAATTCTCCTTTGCCCTAGAAGATGGGTTTTCTAAGACCTACGCTTATGGAAAGATAAGATCAGATGTATAAAGAAGGATTTGGGAATATTCCCAACAAGGATAAGATAATAGATTATTTAGAAAAAGCCTTTAAGGATAAGTCTGATAGGTGGATCATAAAATCCTGGCTTTGCGGAAAAACTGCAGAGAAAATGGCTAAAGACTTGGGGCTTGACCCAGATATAGCTCTGGCTTCTGCCTCCCTTGCCCAGATCGGTAAGTCCTCTACTAGTGATAATAATTTTCTAGAAGGCTTTAAGATTCTTAGAGCAGATTCTTATTTTTTCCCAGCGAAGGTTGCCATAAGCCAGAGCTTTCCCCTAAAGGACTTAGAGCTTTATAAAGATATTTACGACCTAGATCCCAAAGATGAGAAATTTATAAAAAATTTCTTATATACTTATGAGTACACAGACTATGACTATCTAGTCCAGTATCTTTATATGATATTTGATGAGAACTTTGTAGGACTTGAGAAAGGGATGGATCTTTTCTTAGATGAATCCTATCCAGCTAATTTTAGGGAAAGATTTTATGAATTAGAAGAATATTTCCTCCCCAAACTTAAGAAAGACTTGGAAGACTATCTTATAAGAGTCAAAAAATCCAAGTTTCCCTATAAGCTTTTTAGGGACTAAGATTATTAAAATTTAAAGAATATACAAGCTAGATCCTGTTTGCAAATATGAGTAACAGCAGTATATTATTAGTGAATTTATTTTACCAAACCCAAGGAGGCTGTTGCAATCTCGCAAGAGTCTCCTGATTTTTTTATAGGAGTTTTTATGAAAGTAAAAGTATGCAAAAAATGCTCAAATGTTGATATAGATAAGCTAGAAAAACTTAGTGACGAATATGGATTCAAACTAAAGACAGGCTGTATAGGACATTGCAAGAAGGGACAGAAAGATCAATCCTTTGGAGAGATCAAGTCAAAATTTGTTAAGGTAAAAGACTCTGATGAATTTATGAAAAAGGTCGAAAAAAAGGCTATCAAGGCAAATGAATCCAAGAAAAAGAAAAAAGACAAGAAGAAAAAAGATAAAAAGAAAAAGAAGAGTAAATAAATCTATATGGAACTTAAGAATACCAAACACTACGATGACGCAACTCTAAAAAGATGGATAGAGGACGAATCCCTCACAGATGAGCTTAACAAGAAGGCTGACGCTATTAGAAAAGAAATCTATGGAGATAAGGTCTTCGTAAGGGGTCTAATAGAGTTTTCAAATATATGCAAGAACGACTGTTACTATTGTGGAATAAGAAAGTCCAACGATAAGGTCGAAAGATATAGGCTTAGCGAGGAGGAAATTCTAGCTTGTGCTGACCTTGGCTATAAGCTTGGGTACAGAACTTTTGTCCTCCAAGGAGGAGAGGATGGACATTTCACAGATGATATGTTCATAGATATAGTCAAAAAAATCAAAAATCTCCACGACGATGTAGCCATCACCCTATCTTTGGGAGAAAGATCTTACGAATCTTATAAGAAATTGTTTGAGGCAGGTGCCGATAGATATCTTCTAAGGCAGGAGACTTCAGACAAGGACCATTACTCAAAGCTCCATCCCGAAACTATGAGCTTCGAAAGAAGGAGACAGGCCCTAAGAGACTTAAAGAAAATTGGCTTTCAAGTTGGGGGAGGATTTATGGTGGGATCTCCCTACCAAAAGACAGAAGATATTATAAAGGACTTGAGGTTCCTAGAAGAGCTAGAGCCAGCTATGATTGGAATAGGTCCTTATATGACCCAGCACGATACTCCCTTCAGGGACTTTCCTAATGGATCATTTGAGATGACCCTAAGACTTGTCTCAATCCTAAGGATTCTTTTCCCTTATGCCCTAATACCGGCTACAACTGCCCTAGGAACAATCAATCCCTTGGGAAGGGAAAGAGGACTTCAAGCAGGAGCCAATGTCCTAATGCCTAATCTTTCGCCAACCATGGTGAGGGAAAAATACTCTCTCTACGATAATAAAATCTGTACAGGAGATGAGGCGGCGGAATGTAGGTCTTGCCTTGAACTTAGAATAAAAAATGCAGGATACGAGATAGTAACCGACAGGGGAGATGTAATAACCTACGATAAGAAAACAAGAAAATATTCATAAGAAAAGGGGATGTTGCGGAATGAATAAATCGTACCATTATCGTTAGAAGAACCTCCACGGAAAGTCTCATTAAGCCGACGGTCTAATAGCCTCCATCAGTCGGCAGGCACTGATCGGCCCCACCGGCCATGGGAGGTGAAATTCCCTAAGAGAACCTTCTAACGATGGTACGATGATTATTCATAATTTTGCAACACCCCTATTTTAGTCTGGTAAAGATACGTCTTCGAGGATTCCCTTAAGATAGGCTATGGTTATGCCGTAATTGGTCATAGGGATATTTCTTTTCTTGGCCTCAGATACCTTGCTTAGCATGGTAGTCCTATTGAACATACAAGCACCACAAGATATGATTAGGTCATATTTGTCGTAGTCGATTGGATCATCGCCCCTATTAAATTCTATTTTAAGCTCTGGATATTTTTTCCTAAGCATCTTTGGAATCTTGACGGTTCCTATGTCCTCATCGATTGGAGGATGGGTGCAGGCTTCTGATATTAGTATTTTTTCTAAAGGCCTATCAAGTCTTTTTACAGAATCTATAAAATAGTCTAAGTCTCCCTTAAAGGCAGAAAATAGAATGGAGAAGCTAGTAAGTCTTGTTCCTTCTTCTAGTAGATCTTTTGTTTCCTTAAAAACCTGTGAGTCACAGATTACAAGGTCTGGCTTATCCTTTAAGACCTTTAGTGTGTTTTCTAGGCTATCGAGGTCACAAGCTATGGCAGTAGCCTTCTTATCTATAAGCTCTCTTATAGTCATAACCTGAGGCTTGATGAGCCTTCCCTTTGGGGCCGCCTTATCCTGTGGGATTACTAGAAGGACTACATCACCGCTATTTACGAGATTTCTGGTGATGGTTAGGTCTTCTTTTTTGTAAAGATTTTTTATCTTAGCGAAGATCTTTAGCCTGTCATCCTTATTTATCACATCGATTGGGATAGGGGAGAGAGCCTTGTATTTTTCGTAAATCTTAGCCCCTTCATCCCTATCTTGCTTGCCTGCTACATAGATTATTGGCTTATTTTTCTTTTTTATTTCCTTTAAGATTTCAAAATCTTCATCAAGGCTTAAGCAGTATATAAAGATATCGCACTTATCTATTATAGCTAGACTTTTGGCAATTCTCTTACTGCCGAGAACACTTTTATCAAACACTCCAGCCGTATCTATGAAAAGGACTGGGCCAAAGTCCGTTATCTCCATGGCCTTTCTTACAGGATCTGTAGTAGTTCCAGCAACTTCCGATACAATTGCAGTATCAGTCCCTGTCATATAATTTAAGAGGGTAGACTTTCCGGCATTGGTCTTACCGAATATTCCTATGTGAACTCTCTCACTATTTTGCGTTTTCATATTAGATATAAAGGTCTCTTTGTCCTTGTTTGATTTTTTCTAGATTTTCTCTAGTTGATTCACGGACTTCTGGATTTGGAATATTAGCTAGCTCTCTTTGGATAAGGGCTTCGGCATCCTTGGCTGTCTTATCACTTGCATAGTCTACTACATATTCTTCGAGAGTTGTGAGGGCGTTTGGATGGCAAATATTGCCGATTCCGTGTTTTTTGACCATGCCCATAAATGTCTCTCCAGTTCTTCCCATCCTGTAACAAGCTGTACAGAAACTTGGAACGTGGTCCTTTGAGATTAACCAGTCGATTATCTCATCTAGGGTCCTGTTATCAGATAGTTCGAATTGATCACTACCCTTTGTTTCATTTTCTGTATATCCTCCCACAGAAGTCTTGGAACCTCCAGAGATTTGGGAAATACCTAGATCTAAGAGCTTAGCACGGACCTTCTCGCTTTCTCTAGTAGATACGATCATACCAGTATATGGTGCTGCAACTCTGATGCAGGCTACGATTTTTTCAAACATTTCATCTGATAGGGAATTGTCGAAGTCGTTTGGATCAATATCGTCAGCAGGTTGGATTCTAGGGACAGAGATTGTATGAGGGCCGACATTAAATCTCGCCTCAAGGTGTTCTGCGTGCATTAATTGACCAACGAATTCATACTCATAAGAATCAAGTCCATACAAAACTCCAAGTCCTAGATCGTCGATTCCTCCCTCGAAGGCCCTATCCATAGCTTCAGTGTGATATTCGTAGTTTGACTTAGGACCAAACTTGTGGAGGGATTCGTAATTTTCCTTGTTGTAAGTTTCTTGGAAGAGGATATAGGTTCCAATTTCTGCCTCGTGAAGTTTCCTGTAATTTTCAACAGTGGTAGCTGCTATATTTACATTGACCCTTCTTATAGCTCCGTTTTTGTGTTTGATGTTATAGATTGTGTCAATTGACTCTAGTATGTATTCTAGAGGGTTATTTACTGGATCTTCTCCAGCTTCTAGGGCAAGTCTCTTTTGTCCTAAGTCTTGAAGGGCTATAACCTGCTCACGAATTTCTTCTTGGCTTAGCTTTCTTCTTGGTATAGTTCTGTTTTGGCCGTGATAAGGACAATAAGAACAACCATTTACACAATAGTTAGACAGATACAAAGGTGCAAAAAGCACTATTCTATTTGCGTAAAACTTGTGTTTAAGCTCTTTGGCAAGGTTAAAGATCTCTTCGTTTAGGTCTTCTTCCTCACAAGATAAGAGCACAAAAGCTTCCCTGTGGCTTAATCCCTTAGCCTTTTTTGCCTTATTTAAAATATCTATGATAAGTTCTCTATTATGGGCGTTTTCTCTACCATAATCAAGAGTCTCTAAAATTTCTTCATGGTTAATAAATTCACTAGCTTTGCTAGATTTTGGATTATATACTACCATATTACCTCCCTATATAAATTCACTTATATTATAATACTTATCGGACTAAAATAAAAATTTATCTATTTTTTAAGGGTAAATTTTCCCTAAAAAATATAAAAATCTGCTATAATAAGAATGTTATCATCCCTATACTGGTAACAGTTAGGAGGTGTTAAAATGTCAGAATTACATTCCTTATTGTTTGCTATCGCGATAAACATAGCGAGTTACTATGTCTGTAAGTGGTTAGATGGCAAGTTCTTAAATGATGATAACTAGCCCAAAATAAAAAGCAGGAGCTGCAACTCCTGCTTTTTATGTGTTAAAATTAATTACATTCCTTATGTAACATCATTATACTAAGTTTTAATACTTTAAGCAAATTAGATTTATAGATATAATAAAACTAATACTTATACAAATTATTTTAAATTATTTGACAAGGGAAAAATACCATGGTATTATAGGATTATCAAATAGATAAAGTTTTGACACCATTTGAAAAGAAGAGTAGTCTAGAAAGATATTCTACAGAGAGCCCCGTT
>CABQOK010000063.1 GCA_902465755.1 uncultured Anaerococcus sp. | reverse complement strand
AGATTTTGAAGACATATCATTTATTAGTGAAGAAGATTTTTATTTAATTAGTAAGCGATCTAAAGTAGATGTAGGTGATATAATTATGCCTATGATAGGAACTATTGGCAATCCCATAATATTATATAGAGATGATTTTGCTATTAAAAATGTAGCTCTAATTAAAAAAAGTAATAATTTAAATAATCAATTTTTATTAAATTCACTAAAGTCAAAGGCATTTTATAGGTACTTGCATAGAGAAAATGCAGGAGGTACACAAAAGTTTATCGCCTTAGGGGTAATAAGAGAATTTTTATTTAATAGCCCCACTATTGAAGAGCAAAAAAAAATAGGTGATTTGTTTAGGAAAATAGATGGATTAATCGAAAAACAAGAAGACAAAGTAGCAAAGATGGAAGCTTTCAAAAAATCCATGCTCCAAAAAATGTTCCCTAAAAAAGGCGATCTTGTTCCTGAGTTTAGATTTGGTGGCTTTGATGGGGAGTGGTTACCTATGTTTTTAAAAGATTTAGTTTATTCAGAATACAAAGGTAAGGCTATGATGGATAAGTTAATACTTGGTGGTGAAACCGAGTATTTAGATACTGAAAGATTAAATGGAGGGACACCGATATTAGTAGATAATGATCCTGATACTACCTACAATGATATACTTATACTTTGGGATGGATCAAAAGCAGGTGCTATTTATACAAATTTTGAAGGAATATTAGGATCAACCCTAAGAGGGTTTAAAATCAATGATGGCAATGATTCATATTTTATCTATTCCTTTTTAAAAATGAATGAAAACCTAATTGAAAACAAATATAGAACTCCTAATATTCCACATGTTGTAAAAGATTTTAGCAAAGTTTTTGAAATAAAAGTTCCATCATTAGAAGAACAAGAAAAAATAGGCCAATTCTTTAAAAACTTAGATACCCAAATAGAAAACGAAGAAAAGTTACTAGACTCATATAAAATGATGAAAAAGTCCCTACTCCAAAAGATGTTTGTATAGGAGATATTATGGTAGAGATAAAATTTGATGATGAATTAAAATTAGAAAAAGACCTTATTAAGCACCTTATTTCCGGCAAGAGCCAGTGGACCTATGAGCCATCTATCAAGACCCATGAGGACCTTTGGAATAACTTTAGGAAGATCCTTGAGACTAACAACAAGTCAGTCCTTGCCGACCATCCTTTGACAGATTCTGAGTTTCGTCAGATTCAAAATGCAATGACTTTTTCTTCCTTTTATGAGGCGGGCAAGTTCCTGGTTGGGGAAAATGGCCTTGCCAAAATTTTGCTACAGAGAGAAGATTCAAGCCTTGGCAAGGTCAGTCTTGTAGTTTTCAAGAGAGAGGATGTGGCTGGTGGATCTTCAGTCTATCAGGTCATCAACCAATTTGTCGCCCCAAAGACCATGGGTCTTGACCAAAATGCCCGTTTTGATGTGACCCTCCTTATAAATGGACTTCCTCTTATCCAAATAGAGCTAAAGAAGAGATCAGTTTCTCATATGGATGCCTACAATCAAATCAAAAACTACATAGCCACTGACAAGTACAGGGGACTTTTTTCCTGCCTTCAATGCTTTGTGATTTCCAATGGGTCGACTACTAGATACATTGCTGCCAATACTGATACTAAGCTTAACAAAAAGTTTCTAACCAGATGGAATGCCAGGGACAACCATCCAGTGGATGACCTCTTTGGCTTTGCTAGAGATGTCCTTTCCATTCCCCAAGCCCACCAGCTAATCAGCCACTACAGTGTGCTGGATAATGAGGGGGAAAATATCATACTCCTCCGTCCTTATCAAATCCACGCCATCAAGGCCCTAAAAGAAGCTGCAAGTAAGCACGAGTCTGGTTATGTCTGGCATACAACTGGATCTGGTAAGACCCTAACTTCCTACAAGGCCAGCCGTAACCTCTATCAGATTCCCCGTATTGATAAGACTATTTTTATAGTCGACAGGGTGGATCTTGACCAGCAAACCACATCTTCCTTTTTGGCCTATGCGGCCAACGATACAGTCGATATAGAATCGACTGACAATGTCAAAAATTTGAAATCTCATCTCCTATCAGATGATAGGTCTGTGGTGGTGACTACTGTCCAAAAGCTTAACTATATGATCAATAACAAGGATAAGTGGTTAACAGATAGTCAGGTAAATAAGCTTAGGAAGCTAGAGATTGCCTTTGTCGTAGACGAATGTCACAGGGCCATATCTCCATCCCAACAAAATATTTTGAAGAAATTTTTCATCAATTCCTTGTGGTATGGCTTTACTGGCACGCCTATTTTTGCAGAAAATAAGAAGGCTGCTGTGGGAGATTTGCCACAGACTACAGAAGAACAATTTGGTCGTAGACTTCACGAGTATACAGTCAAGGAAGCCATAGGAGATGGGGCTGTCCTTGGTTTCCAGGTGGATAATCTAGATATGATTGGCGAGGGTGTCTATGACATAGTGGCAAGCCTTGAGCCTGATATGGATGTATACAAGTATGAGAAAGATGAGCTAGAGTCATATATTCCAGATCAGATTTATGGAGATGATAAGTATAAGCTTGCTGTTATCGAAAAAATAATAAATGGTATGTCAAGAAAATTTGCCCTAGATAGGGGCAGGGGCAAGACCTATGGGGCCATCCTTACCACATCATCTATCAAGGATGCTATAGGTTATTATAGGCTCTTTAGGGAAGTCATTGAGGGTAGGTCTGATGTGAAAGTTTCCGATAGGGTAAAGTCTATGGTTGCTGATTTCCCAAAGGTTGCCATGACATATTCTATTGCCGAAAATGATGAAAGCACCTTAGAAAACAAGGAGGCTATGAAAGAAGCCTTGGCTTACTATAATGAGGAATATGGGACGAGTTTCTCCTTAGAAACCATAGGCTCCTACAATCGCAACCTAAACGACAGACTTGCCAGGAAAAAGGACAGGTATAAGTCTAGGACTGAGCAGGTAGATATAGTTATAGTAGTCGATAGGCTCCTAACAGGCTTTGACGCACCTAGTATGTCCCTACTTTTGATAGACAGGGCACCTATGACTCCTCAAGGACTTATCCAAGCATTTTCTAGGACCAATAGGCTCTATGATGACCGTAAGGCCTATGGGCAGATAATCACTTTTAGGACGCCAAAAGCCTATGAAAAGGCCATAGAAAATGCCTTCAAACTCTATTCAAATGGTGGGGAAAACTATGTGACTGCACCCAGCTATGAAGAATCCAAAGAGAAATTTGGCCAAAGTTTAAAAGAACTATTGACCTATGGGCTAGTAGAAAACCCAGAGATCGAGTACGGCATAGAAAAAATGGTTGAATTTGTTTCAATCTTTCAAAAATTCGACAAGGCCAATGCAGCTGTAATGGTCTATAGTGAATATGAAGAGGATGAAGAATATTACAAAAACGCTATAGATAAGAAGACCTTGGAGAAGTATTTTGACTTATATAATTATATAAAGGCATTGCTGCCAAAAATAGATGAAGACGACCTTAATCTCCCACTAGACCTATACTACGAACCAATCTCAGTCCACCAAGGCACTATAGACTACAATTACCTAGCAAGCCTCATGCAAGAAAAGGCTAGAAATATGTCAAGTAATGATGCAAAACAAGATAGTGAAATAGAAAAAACCATAGAAGAACTAGCAAAAACCAACCCAGAAAAAGCAGAAATCTACAGAGAAATCTATCAAGAAATGACAAAAGACCCAGACAAATTTGTAGATCAAAATATCGAAGAACTGGCAAGAATCAAAATAAATCAAATCATAGAAGAAAAAATAAACAAATTCTCCGACTACTACAAGGTAAAGGTAGACGACTTGGTATTCTACACTATCAACTACAAAGACAAAGCAGAAAATACCAAGCCTCTAGGAGAAGACGATCTAATAAAAAACGCCAACAAAGACGCCTATAATGAGGCAAGTGGAGAAGAGATTAGCTTGCTGAGATATAGGAAGCTAATAAGAACAGCCGCCTGTGACTTTGTGGAAGGGGAAGTCTTGGCTTATTTGGACTAAGATAATAATTCTAAGAAAAAACAAACAAAAGGAGATAAGAATGCCTAATTTTTTTAAAAAATCTGATACTAGTAATGAAGATATAAATCCGAAAGAAATGGAAAATATTTTAAACAATGCTTCAGTAGTTTCTCAAGGAACTGGAAAAAACTATCACTACGTTGTATTACAAGTAACCTTAAAAGAAAAGCTTATTGGAACAGGATCTAAAAACCTAAGTCAACTTGAAGAGGTTATCAACAACCAAGCCAAAAAAGGATATAAACTTCATACTATTACGACTGCAACAGGTGGTAGTGTTGGTTTAGGTGGAGGAGATAGAATTCAGGCAACCATGGTTTTTGAGTCTATAGAATAGTTATGATATGTATATATTATACTTTTCAGTTATTCGGAAATTCCGAACAACTGAGAGTGAGCAATTAAATTTAGTTAAAATATGTTTAGGTGAACAATGGAAGTTTATAATAAAGGTGAAATAGTAATTTATATATCAGCTGATGGGAGTACTAAAGTAAATGTCCGTCTAGAAGATGACACGATTTGGTTATCTCAAAATCAACTCGTTGAACTATACAATACTAGTAAATCTAATGTTGTAGAACATATTAAAAATATATTTAATGAAGGTGAGCTAGACTCGGATAAAGTTACTAGGATAATCCCTACAAGAGCAGCAGATGGAAAGACATACCAGGTAAAATATTATAATTTAGACATGATAATCTCACTAGGTTATAGAATAAAGTCTAAAGTTGCTACTCATTTTAGAATATGGGCCACAGAAAGGCTCAAGGAATATATGATTAAGGGTTTTGTCTTGGATGATGAAAGATTAAAGGAGAATGGTGGAGGGGGTTACTGGCGAGAGCTTATTGAAAGAATTCGTGATATTAGGTCATCAGAAAAGGTTATGTATAGGCAGGTTCTAGATTTGTATGCTACTAGCGCAGACTATAATCCTAATACTGATGAATCTAAATTATTTTTTAAAGTCGTACAAAATAAGCTCCATTATGCAGCCCATGGTCATACTGCTAGTGAATTGATTTATAAAAGAGTTGATTCAACAAAACCTAATATGGGGCTTACTTCGTTTTCTGGAGACCTTCCGCGTAAAAAAGATATCTCAATTGCTAAGAACTATTTAAATGAAGAAGAGCTATCTATATTAAATTCATTGGTATCTGGTTATTTTGATTTTGCTGAAATTCAAGCTAAAAGGCGAAAAATAATGTATATGAAAGATCATATTGATTACCTGGATTCTGTTTTGTCTATTACAGGTGAGAAAGTTTTAGACGGTGCTGGTACAATTAGTCATAAAAAAGCCCTGGAAAAAGCAAACGATGAATACAAAAAATATAAGCAAAGAGAACTGACTAATGTTGAGAAAGATTATTTAAACAGCTTAAAATCTATTGAGAAAAAATTAAAGTAAAATGAGGCAAGCGGGGAAGAGATTAGCTTGCTGAGATATAGGAAGCTAATAAGAACTGCTGCAGCTAACTTTGTGGAAGGGGAAGTGTTGGGGGTACTTGGACTAGGGGAATATCTAAAATATTATAAAAATATACTAAAATACTGTTTCTTTATATAGTGAAAGGACTAAAATGTATACAGACACACATATTGATCATATAATTGAAGCTGCAAGAGCTAATAAGCTAATACTATTTGTAGGAGCAGGAATATCAAAAGATTCAGGTTATCCATTATGGGGAGAGGTTATCAAAAGTTTTGGAGATGATCTATATGGAGAAGAAAATAATTATGAATTAGACTACTTAAAAATTCCTCAATATTATTATAATACTTTTGGAAAAATTAAGTATGAGGAAAAAATTTTAGAATCATTTAATGAACATAACGCTAGACCTAATCTTATCCACAAACAAATAGACAGAATTGCCCCTAAGCATATCATAACTACCAACTATGATACATTACTAGAAGATCAACTAAATTCAGGGATTTTAAAATATGAAGTCATAAAAAAAGATTCAGATGTACCAAATTCAAAATTGGGTAATTATATAATTAAAATGCATGGGGATATTAATGAGAGGAATTTTGTATTAAAAGAGGATGATTACTATAATTATAATAATGATTTTCCTGTTATATCTCAGCTTATACAATCACTTATAGTTAATAATACGTTACTTTTTATAGGATACTCTCTATCAGATACAACTTTTAATTCGATTTACAGATTAATTTCAAGTCAGCTAGGAAATAATGTCAATAATGCTTATCTGTTTACTACTGATAATCTAAATGAATTCGAGGTTAGATATTATGACAATATAAATATAAAAGTAATTGGAGGCGAATCCACTAAAACAAAATTAAAATATGGATTAAGTGAAAAAGGGTTAAGAACTTACGAGTTTTTAAAATGTATATCAAATGGAATTAAAAGTTACTATGATATTTATAAAGAGATCGAACCATTTAATACTTTAAAATTTATTGAATATAAAGACCTTATAAACTATGGATTTGATAATGATGAGCACAAATATCTGATGAAGTTACCACCATTTGGTTTTGGAATAAATGGTGAAACTCCCCCAGAAATAGACAAGAGCACAAAGATTAACCTTAAAGAATTTTTGATTTCAAAAACGGATGCCTTATATTTGTTTAATGAAGAATTAAATGAGAACAGGAAGCATGATAAGAATACTGATTTTAATACTGCATATAAATTATATGATCAGGGAGACTATAAATCTGCAGAAGAAGAACTAGAGATACTAGCGAATAATTTTTTGAAAAATAAAGATTATATAAGATATCTAATAGCTTTGTTTAATATTGATAATATTAATAATAATAAAAGGGGCTCAGAATCTTCAAAAGATAAAAACTTAGAAGATTATTACTTGGGAGATAATTTTGGACAAGTATTAGATAATATCCTTAGACTGTCTACGAATAAGGATAGAAAAGTAATTTTGTTCCTAAGAGATGAGATTTTTAATTTTAGGTACTTATATAGGAAGCAAAGAAGGATATATGATATATACCAAAACATAAAAGTAGATTGGTTTAAGTCCCATAATAGGTTAAACAGCTACTATCATTATGACTCAAATATAAAAAATATACAAAACGAATTCACTAGCTTAAATAAATTTATAGATTGCAACGCAATATTTATGAGACATTATAGTGAGTTTCGCAGTATAGTTAATATTTACTTTGAGGCGCTAATTTACTCGCATACATTATCAAACTTAGATAATGATAAAATGTATTTCCCATCTATATACGATAATTTCAATAAAGAAGATGTTATTTATGTGTTCAGGTATGTTGATAGAAAATATTTTAGAGAATTTTTTAA
>CABQOK010000062.1 GCA_902465755.1 uncultured Anaerococcus sp. | reverse complement strand
AAACTTTGGATGATTATTATTTCCTTAATATGAGAGACCTAAATGTCATAGATGAAATAGACCAGTTAGTAGACATTGGCATAGATTGCTTCAAGATCGAAGGCAGGATGAAAAGTCCAGAGTATGTCTATACTAGTGTAAAAAGCTATAAGGATAAGATAGATAAAAATTCTTACGACAAAAATGATTTAAGAGATATATCAAACAGAGGCTACACCAAGGGCTTTATCTTTGGACAAAAGAGTGATTATGTAAGACTTTCATCTGATGCCAAGCATAGGTCTGTGGGGAAAGTAATCAAAGAAGGAAATAAAAAGTACTTCATTAATTCTTCCGACCTCCTTCTAGGAGATAATCTAGAGATAGTCACAGATAAGGGCAAGAAATTACCCTATACCTTGACCGAAAATCTAAAGAAAAACTCTAAAACTTATCTCAACCAATATCCAGACGCCAAGGAAGGCTCTGATGTATATATCTTAAATTCCCAAAAGATAGGACTTAACTTAGAAAAGGCTCTAGGAGAATATAAAAATCTTCCGATAAGAATTGACTTTAGGGCCAAGGTAGGTGCGCCTGCAGAGATTACCATGACCTATGAGGATAAGTCAATTAGCCTAAGTACAGATGACAATCTAGAAAGGGCTAAGAAGATTTCTCTGACAGAAGAAGACTTGAGGGAAAATTTAATCAAGTTTGGGGACGATATCTATAAAGCAAGAAAGATCAAGATAGATATGGATCCGGATGTCTTTATTAGGAAAAAAGACATCAACAGACTAAGAAGAGAAGGGTCTGCTAAGCTTAAAGAAGAAATCCTCAAATCATTTAGGAGAGATGAGATAGATATAGAAATCCCTGAAGTTGGTAAAAAGAAAAACCACAAGAAGGAAGTAAATGCAGAGCTTAAAAATACTAATATAAGCCCAAGTCTCCTAAAAGACTTCGATAATATTTACCTAGAAGAATATGATAAGAAATATGCTGGCCTTAGTCTTTATTTAATCCTTAACTCTCACACAGATTACGATATAGATGAGCTTATAACTTTCATTAAGGAAAGATCTATCAAGGGTGTAGTCTTCAATAACTATAGAGACCTTGCCTTTGTTGATAAATTCAGGGAAAATAATATAAAAATTAGGATAGGCAGATACCTTAATGTTTTCAATAAATTCACCTACGATTTTTACGATAAGTTCGCTGAGATGACTTCATCATCGGTAGAAGCGACATTCGATTCTATAAATCAAAACGGCAGAAACTATGATGTAGAAGCCCTAGCTTTCGGAAGAATTGAGCTTATGAATATGGTCCATTGTCCATTTTCTACAATCAAGAAGTGTGGCCTAAAAGGGTGTGCAACTTGTAAGTTTAGAAATGGAGAAATGGTAAATGAAAATGGCGATAGGCTTAAGCTTATAAGAAGAGAAGGTATAAGTAGGATTTATCCAGCTAAGGCATCTAAAGTCGATAGTAGAGACTTTGCTAGTCATATCTCCCTCCTAGTCCAGGTCTTTTCGGATGAAGATATAAGAAATTACCAGAATAGAAAAGAAACTAACAATCTAAATTACGATAGAGGTGTTATTTAATGCAAGAAAAAAGCTTAAAGGTTTTAGAATACGACAAGATCTTAGAAAGACTTGCTGGATGTGCAAGGTCAAATCTTGTCAAGGAAGAGATCCTCAAGCTAAGACCTTATGATGATATAAATTATATAAGAGAAGAGCTTTACGAGACTTCTGCTATGGTCGATGTGATTAGGAAAAATGGAAATATAGATCTATTTGGTCTCTATGATCTTACAGAAATTGTTGCCTATATTAGGAAAAATGGAATACTCGATCCAGGAGAGCTCTTAAAAGTTCTTGACCTACTAAGGGTGAGTGAATATCTAAAAGATTATGGGAAAAATATCGAAGATAGGAAGATAGGAGATATTTTTTCTAGAATTACATCTAATGATTTTCTGAAAAACGAAATCGATAGGTCTATAATAAACGAGGAGGAAATAGCGGATTCTGCCTCATCTACCCTTAGAAATATCAGACGTCAAAAGCAAAGGAAGGAAGCTGATATAAGGATTAAGCTAAACTCTTATATTACAAATTCCAAATACGATGACGCCCTCCAAGATAAGGTAGTATCAGTCAGAGATGGAAGGTATGTAGTTCCTGTAAAGACTAATAAGCGTGCCTTGATCGGTGGAATCGTCCATGACAAATCATCTTCTGGAAACACTCTTTTTATAGAACCAGGAGCCATAGTAGAGCTTAACAATCAGCTTAGAGATCTAGAGATTAAGGAAGAAGATGAAATCAGGAGAATCCTCGATAGACTTTCTAGACTTGCCCAAGGCTTCGATGTAGAGCTACTAGAAAATCAGAAGTTGATAGCAAGGATTGATTTCCTCCAAGCAAAATCTAGATTTGCCATAGAAAATGAGTATAGCCTTCCTATAATTACAGATGAAAAGACTCTCGATTTAAAATCAGCAAGACACCCCCTTCTTCCTGGTAAGGTTGTGCCAATCGATGTAAGAATTGGAGGAGACTATACGACTTTGATTATCACAGGGCCCAATACTGGAGGAAAGACTGTAAGTCTTAAGACTGTAGGGCTCATAATTGCTATGGCTCAGACTGCCCTTTTTATACCAGCCTACGAGGGAAGTAAGCTTTGTGTCTTCGATGATATTTTCCTAGACATAGGAGATACCCAGTCTATAGAGATGAGTCTATCGACTTT
Organism: uncultured Anaerococcus sp.; assembly: GCA_902465755.1. GTDB lineage: Bacteria > Bacillota > Clostridia > Tissierellales > Peptoniphilaceae > Anaerococcus. The sequence continues at coordinate 4,780 of CABQOK010000062.1, read as the reverse complement.
TTCTGCATCTTTGACTAATATCGTCGATATATTGAAAAACTCTACAGAAAATTCCTTGGTTCTCTTAGATGAGATTGGTTCAGGAACAGATCCGGTAGAAGGAGCAGCCCTTGCTATTTCTATCCTTAATTCATTGACACAAAAGAAAGTCATGACCTTTTCTACAACCCATTACAGCGAGCTAAAATACTATGCTGTAGAGACTTCTGGTGTTATGAATGCATCTGTAGAATTTGATGTTGATACTCTTTCCCCAACCTATAAGCTTGAAATAGGGACTCCAGGTAAGTCCAACGCCTTTGAGATTTCCAAAAGACTTGGTCTTCCTTATGAGATTTTAAATAATGCCAAAAATCTTATAGGAGATGATACCAAAAATATCAACAAGATCCTTGCAGAAATCGAAGAAGACAAGAAGGAAATTGAAGATAAGAATAGGGAAATCGAAAGCTATAAGAGAGAAATAGCTAAAATAAGAAATGAGCTTAAGGAAAAATCTAAAAGACTTGATCAGAAGGAAGAAGATATCCTAAGAGAGGCCGAGGATAAGGCTAACAGCATCCTAGATAAGGCAAATAAGAGAAGTCAAGACATGCTCAAAGAAGCCAAGAAGATGAGAAATGCCAACACTTCCGACATAGATAGGTCTCTAAACAAAATTAGGCATGAATACAAAGAAGGAAGAATCGAAAGAAAAGGGGAAGGTCTTTATACCAAAGAATCGAAGAATGCACCAGATAGTCTAAAAGTGGGGGACACTGTCCTAATAGCAGGACTTAACGAAAAGGCAGAAGTAATCGAAGCCCCTGACAAGAAGGGAAATATCAAGGTGCAAATGGGCATCCTTAAGATGGATTCTAATATCAAAAACGTAAGTAAGATTAAAGGCGACAATCAAACAGAAAAAAACATCAGAAAAGTGTATAATACTAAAAAAGCCATGCATATCTCTCCAACCCTAGACCTTAGGGGACAAAGATATGACGACGCTATGAGAAATCTAGATAAATACCTTGATGATGCAATGCTTGCAGGTCTTTCTAAGGCCAAGATCATTCATGGAAAAGGAACTGGCGCCCTAATCAAGGGAGTCGGAGAAATTCTAGAAGGTGATAAGAGAATTGAAGATTACCGTTTCGGCGATGACAAAGAAGGCGGATACGGTGTTACTATAGTGAAATTTGGATAGAGAGGCAAAATGACAGATTTTAAAGAAATAATCGCAAAACAACTAGAGAAAATGGACCTAGGCCTAAGCCTTGAGGAGATTTATAAGCTAATAGAAATCCCACCTCAAGATAATATGGGAGATTACTCATTTCCTTGCTTTAGCCTAGCTAAGACTTTAAGGAAGAACCCTGCCCTAATAGCAGAAGACTTGGCTAAAGGATTTGACCTAGACGGGTTTGAAAAAATAGAAAACCTAAACGCCTATCTTAACTTCTATGTGGATAGGAAGGTCTTTGAAGAAGAAATCCTAAAGGAGATCCTAGAAAAGAAAGAAATATATGGCTCATCAGATAAGGGATCTGGCAAAAATATTGTCATAGATTTCTCTTCTGTAAATATAGCCAAGCCATTTCATATAGGCCATATCAGGTCGACTGTAATAGGAGATGCTTTAAGGAATATTCACAAATTCTTAGGTTACAACACCATAGCAAGTAACTATATAGGAGACTACGGTACTCAATTTGGAACAATGATTGCAGCTTATAAGCTTTGGGGCGATGAAGAAAAGCTTAAGGAAAATCCTATCAAGGAACTTCTAGCCCTTTATGTAAGATACAATAATGAAGCGGCAGATGATGAAAAGATGATGGATGATGCAAGGTCTGAGTTTATGAATCTTGAAAACGGAGAAGAGGAAGCTACTAGACTTTGGAAGCATTTTAAGGAAATTTCCTTCAATGAATTTGATAGGGTCTACAAGATGCTCGATATCGACTTCGACAATTACAATGGTGAAAGTTACCACTCTGAATTTATCCCAGCTGTATTAGAAGAGCTTAAGGAGAAAAATCTCTTGGTAGAATCTGACGGAGCCTATATAGTAGACCTATCAGAATTTGACCTACCACCAGCAATTATAATCAAGTCAAATGGCTCATCAGCTTATATCACAAGAGACATAGCGACAGCTATCAATAGGAAGAAAGTCTATGACTTTGATAAGAACCTATATGTAGTAGCAACCCAACAAAACCTTCACTTCCAACAACTTTTCGCAATCCTAAAACTTATGGGCTACGACTTCTATGATGATTGCAAGCACATTCCATTCGGCATGGTAAGCCTTAAAGATCAAACCCTATCCACAAGAAAGGGCCAAGTAGTATTTCTAGAAGATGTACTAAACAAGGCAGTGGACAAAACTAAGGAAATAATGGAAAGTCGTGATAGTAAGATTGAAAATGTAGGAGAAGTAGCAGAGATTGTAGGAATCGGAGCAGTTAAGTTCCAAGAACTCTACAACAATAGAATCAAGGACTATGTATTCGATTGGGACGAGGTCCTAAACTTTGACGGAGAAACTGGACCTTATGTTCAATACACCTACGCAAGAGCTAAGTCAGTCCTAAGAAAGGCAGACTTTAAGGAAAATACAGAAATATCCTTCGATAATATAACAAGCGATGAAGAATTCGCCCTAGTGAAGGCTTTGGGTAATTTTAAGGACGTAGTAGCTAGGGCGGCTGATAAATACGAGCCATCACTAATTACAAGACGCCTAACAGAAATAGCTAAAAACTTCAACAAATTCTACAATGCATGCCAAATCAATGTAGAAGATGAAAAGATTAAAGAAGAAAGACTCGCCCTAACCTATGCAACATCTATAGTAATCAAAACAGGACTAGGACTACTAGGGATTAAGACTGTGGAGCAAATGTAATGAACGATAGAATAAAAGACTTTATCCAAGTCTCATCCTATGCCTTTAGAAATACCTTGATTAAGATGAGAAAGCTCTACTTAACCTTTATCTTTATATTTATTAGGATATTTCTAGAAGGTAGAAATGTCTTTGGCTTTATAGGTGGGGGAAGTTTTGTAGGAATCATCAACTACCTTATAGATGTTGTATGTATTTGTTTTATAGCTCAAAGCTTAAGATCTGTTGTAGTCTACGGAAACACAGGAAAGAAATCTATAGGGAATTCTGTGTCTAATTTCCTTCAACCTCTGCTTAGTGCTATGTTTTACCTATATATCCTAAAACTATTTGTAAGTTTATTGACTATGCAAACAAGCCCTAGAGGAGAGCTTATCGTAATAATTATTGTCAAAGTCCTAAGCTCAGCCCTAATAGAGGAAGTCTATATAAATAACAAGACAGGACTTGATGCACTTAAATCTTCATTTAAGTTTGTAGTAGATAACCCGCTAACATATGGAGTTTACTCTCTTATATTCATAGTCATAGAAAGTGTGATAAGCCTAAATATAGGTGGAGTACGTATAATGGGACTAGATAACTTACTTGCAAGCCTAATAGTAGGAGTTGTCCATACATTTTTCTGTGTATTTAGAGGGCATTTATTCAAATATATTGACGAACATCCATATAGACAAAGGAAATTTATGAGAGGATAAGAATTTGAGATTAGACGATTACTTTAGAAAATATGTTGACAAACTCGGATATATAGAACTAAAGGAAAATGCTAGCTACGAAAAACTAAAAGACCTACCTCTTCCAATCTATCTTAAAGACATGAAGGAAGGACTCGAAAATGGAGACATGGCTTATAAAATTAACCTAGACCTAATCCTTCAAGGTATGCTAATTAATATCGGAGCTGACAAAGACTTCCTTCATAACTATGAATATATCAATGTTTTAAACCATTATCTTAAAGAAGTAAGTGAATATGCTTCACAAAAAGCTATATCAATAATGGAAGAAGATTACGATAAGGCCATAGTCCTACTAAGAGGGGCCTATATCATAGACCCAGAAGATAACTTCAATGCCTATAATTACGCAAGACTCTTATGGCCAAAAGCCTACGAGGAAGATATCAAGGAAAAAGATGATTTCGTAAGAGAATCCCTAAGAATCCTCCAAGAAATAATTGGAAAAGAAGAAGACTTTGCTATAGCTTATTATGAATTAGGAAATATTTATGCCAATTTAGGAGAATACTTAAAAGCGAGAAACTACTACAACAATGCTTTAAGTAAAACCACTTCATCCATAGCCCAGGATGAAGTAAGAGATAGGTTAAGGGAAATAAATGATAATGCAGATATAGAAGAAGCTCTTTACTTTATAGGGAAAAGTAACTACAACGAGGCTATAATCAAGCTTACAGAAATCCTATCCAAACACAAAAGAGCGGATGCCTACTACTATCTAGGTGTTGCCTACCAAAACTTGGGCCAATACGAAAACTCCATTATGGCCTTTAGTAACTCATTAAGAGAAGGAGCAGAATTTAGAGAACTGTATAACGATTATGCAATTAGTCTATATCTTAATAAGGAAATAGAAAAAGCCCTAACAATAATTAGAGAAGGACTTAAAAAATACCCAGAAGATCCAAGACTATCCTACAACAAGATTCAAATAAATCTTAGCTTAGGAAATATCTCAGAAGCGAAAAAGGACATAGATAATCTCTTAACCTTCGATGACTTAACAGATGAAATAGTAGAAAATCTTGCTATAATGAAAGAACAATATCACTTATAAAGGATCAAAAATCGCCGTTTAAAAGAAATCGGCGATTTTTTTAATAAAAAATTTGACAAAAGAAAAATAAGCGTGTATCAT
>CABQOK010000061.1 GCA_902465755.1 uncultured Anaerococcus sp. | reverse complement strand
CCGCACCAAGTAATCAAGAGAAGCGTTGAGAAATCAGCGTTTCTTTTTTTGTCTGTGGGTAATGAGTGGTCAAAGTTATTTTTATAAACTATTTTTTCAAGAAGCTCTAACCGACAGAATCCCTTCTTTGGGAGTTTTTTATTTGATAAATGTATCTATTATCTAATCTTTACAATTTCCCAATACGAAAGTCCCCTACTTATGATATAATAAATTAGAGGTAATTATGGAAAGAAAATGTTATGCTAAGGTTAATCTTACCCTCGATAGTTTATCTAAGAGGGATGATGGCTATCATGAGATTGATAGTATTATGGTTAGGATTAACCTATTTGATAAATTGATTATAAAGAAAAATAAAGAGAATAAATTTAATTACGAGACAAATCTCCCTGATATATGCACCCTTGAGGATAATTTAATCTACAAGGCTTGGAGTCTACTAAAGGATAGGGTAGATGAGAATGGAGTCGATGTGACTTTGATTAAAAATATTCCCCTTGCAGCAGGTCTTGCTGGAGGATCTACTGATGCAGCAGAGATGATTAAGGGTCTCGATAAGCTTTGGGATTTAGGCCTAACTCTAGATGAGAAGATGGCTCTTGGCAAAAAGCTAGGAGCAGATATTCCATTTTTCTTCCTAGAATCTAATGCTAGAGCACGTGGAATTGGAGAAATTCTAAGCCCTTTTACCAATAAGCTTAAGATGAAGCTTCTTCTCATAAACGATGGGACAGAGATCTCATCTGCCTTCGTCTACAAGAGGCTTGATGACTATGGAGTAATCGATACTAGAGAAATTATAGATAAGCTCCGCAAGGGAGAAAAATCTGCCATCTCTGGCTTTAGAAATGTGATGGAAGATGTAATATTTGAAAGCTTCCCTCATATCAAGGAGATTTGCTCAAGGCTTGAAGATTCCGGGGCAGAAAAGGCCTTAGTCAGCGGATCTGGGGCGAGTGTCTTCGGGGTTTTCACTGATGATTCTAGTCTCGATTTTGCCTATGAGAAGCTTTTTGGTAAGTATAAGTTCGTAGAGAAAGTGGAGTTAGTAGATGACTAGGATTGGAGTTTTTGATTCAGGTCTAGGGGGGCTTACCGTCCTTAGGGAGCTTGCCAAAACTAACAAGAGCCAGTATTTTTATTTCGGGGATAGCCTAAGAGTTCCCTATGGAGGAAGGAGTAGGGAAGAGCTTAGGAGCTTTTCTGTTGATATTGTAGATTATCTAGAGAAATTTGACATAGACTATTATGTAATAGCCTGCAATACTCTTTCAGTTACTGTGACAGATTTTCTTAGGGAAAAATACAAGAAGAAATTCATCCCGATAACAGACCTTGCCCTTAGGGCTTGTGAGAAATACCAAGGGGACTTCCTAGTTTTAGGAACTGAGACAACTATAAACAGCCATTTTTATAAGAAGAATCTAGAAGAAAATCCTAATACTAGATTGTATGAAGTTGCTGCAAGTAAGCTTGTGGATTTGATAGAAGATGACAAAAAAGATGATGAAAAGTTAAATGAATATATAGACTCCTATATAAAGATTGCCAATGAGAAAAAAATTGAAAATATTCTCTTAGCCTGCACTCATTACCCAATTATAAGGGATAAAATCGAAGCGAGGTTAAATTATCAGGCGAATATTATAGATCCTGCAATCTTTTTAAGCGAGAGTCTAGAAAGTGCGAGCGATAATTTGGATATTAATATATTTATGTCCAAGAAAACTCCTGCTACAGAGAATTTGATACCGAAACTTATAGATTTTCCCTATAAGCTAAATTATTTGAAGGAGCACTTATGATCTATGCAATAATGGATATTGGAAGTAACACAGTTAGGTTGTCAGTCTACAAACAAGTTGAGGATAAGGCAGTTCATCTTTTTAGTGAAAAAGAGCAGGCCTCTCTTAGAAATTATGTCAAGAAGGGAAATCTTACAGATAAGGGTATCGATAGACTCATTGCAACTTTGAGGAGATTTAATTCTATCATTTCAAACTTTGATGATATCGATAGCGTACATCCTTTCGCCACAGCCACTATTAGAGATGTTGCGAACAGGTCCGAGATTCTTAAGAGGGTTAAGGATGAACTAGGACTTGAAATCGAAATTCTTTCAGGAGAGGATGAGGCGAGACTTTCCTTTATTGGAGCTAGTAAGTCGGTAGATGTCAGTGAGGGTATTTTGACAGATATCGGCGGAGGTTCATCTGAGGTTGTAATAATAGATCAAGGAAAGGTAATTAAATCGACTTCCTTATCTATAGGATCCCTATCAGCCTTCAATGATTATGTAAGTGGTTTGTTTACCAACAAGAAGGAGAAAAAGGCAATCGATAGCGCTGTAAAGCTCCTTTTGGCAGAAAACAAGATGTATAGGGAACAACAAAGTAATCTCGCTGCTGTGGGTGGTTCTGCTAGGGCATCCCTTAAGTTTTATAATGAGTTTTACAATCTTTCGAACTATAATTCGACTATGGATGCCAATAAGTTTAACAAAATGGTCAAGGAGATTTTGGAAATGGATGATAGAGATCTCCTAGATAGGATTCTTGAGATTAAACCAGATAGGGTTCATACTTTGGTTCCTGGTATGGTTATTTTAAATAGATTAGCAAAATATTTTTATGTAAATGAAATAAATATCAGCCAAACAGGCGTTAGGGAAGGGTACGTATATAGCAAGTTATTAGAAAGGAAATAATATGAAAGACGTATCTTTTACACAAAACAGGGAGCTTTCCTGGCTAAAATTTAACGACAGAGTCTTGGAGGAGGCAGCAGATAAGTCTGTTCCCCTGCTTGAGAGACTCAAGTTTTTATCTATCTTTGATAGCAATTTAGAAGAGTTTTTTATGGTGAGAATTGGTTCTCTTACCGACCTATCAGGCCTATCAAAACAAGCCATAGATTCCAAATCTGGCCTAAGTCCCAAGGAGCAAATCGACAAGGTCCTAGAGATTTTACCCAAATCCTATGCCAAGAAAGACCAGGTATATTTCGATATTCTAGAAGATCTTAGAAAAGAGGGAGTGAGGATATCTAAAATATCTGATCTTAATGACAAAGACCTTATATCTTGTAAGAATTATTTCGATAGCAAGATTGAGCCTATATTAAATTTTCAATTGATAGATAGGACCCATCCTTTCCCTAGACTTGCCAATCTATCTATTGTTATAATCTTTGATTTAATTGCGGCAGATAAGAAAAGAAAAGATAAGATTGGTATAGTCTATCTTCCCGATAGACTTCCTAGATACTTAAAGTTAGCCGACAATCACTTCGTCTTGCTTGAAGATATTATACAGACCTTTGCAGGAGAACTTTTCTACAAATATAAAATAGAAAAGTCCTATGCTCTTTCTTTAACTAGGAATGCAGATATCAACTTCAACGATGACGACTACGAGGTCGAACAGGACTTTAGGGACTATATGATGGGTAAGCTTAGGAAAAGAAAGAGACTTCAGCCTGTAAGGGTAGAAGTTGACAGAGACTTAAGCGATGATTCTATCAAGTTTTTGACCAGGCAGTTTAATTTAAGAAAAGAATCAATCTTTGTGACGAAATCTCTTATCCAGTCAGATTTTATCTTTGACCTAATAAGTGACATGCCAGAAGAATTCAGGAAAAATCATTCCTATAGGGAATTTATTCCGCAAAGCTCTTACTTTATTGATGAGAAGGAATCTATTATAAGGCAAATAGAAGAAAGCGATAAGCTTCTTTCTTATCCTTACGAATCGATGGACCCTGTAATAAGGCTCCTAAATGAAGCTAGCACAGATCCTGAGGTAATATCTATTAAAATCACCTTGTATAGGATAGCAAAGGAAAGTGAGATAGCAAAAGCCTTGATCAAGGCAAGCGAGAATGGGAAAGATGTCATAGTCTTGATGGAGCTTAGGGCAAGATTCGATGAAGATAACAACATCCTTTGGTCATCCAGACTTGAGAAGGCAGGATGTAATGTAGTCTATGGCTTTGAAAACTACAAGACCCACTCAAAGGTATGTCTTATCACAAAAGTCGATTCTGATAATAGGATTAGCTACATCACTCAAGTTGCAACAGGAAACTACAACGAAAAGACCGCCAAGCTCTATACTGATTTTTCCTTTATGACTAAAGATATTGAGATAGGAAAAGATGCCAAAGAAATCTTTGACAATATCCTTATAGGAAATCTTGAGGGAGATTATAAGCATTTGATGGTAAGCCCTAAATCTATGCAAGAAGGATTGGATAAGCTGATAGATGAGCAAATAAGAATCCAAGAAAAAACAGGGGAAGGATACATTAGGCTAAAGATGAATTCAATCTCTGATAGGAAACTTATAGATAAGTTATCTGAAGCGAGTAACAAGGGTGTCAAAATCGATATGATGGTTAGGGGAATTACCTGCATCCTTCCAGGAATCAAAGGAAAGACCGAAAATATCAGAATCTATCAAGTTGTGGGAAGATTCTTAGAACATCACAGGATCTATCAATTTGGTAAGGGAGGGGAGATAAAACTGTTTATCTCATCAGCTGATTTCATGACAAGAAACATCAGAAATAGAATGGAAGTAGCAGTTCCTATAAATGATCCCACTATAAAAGAAAGAATTCTAGAATTTCTTGATATTATGTTTGCGGATGATGTAAAAATTAGAGAATTATCTTCCGATGGTAATTACTACAAAGTAGAAAACAAAGAAAATATTATCGCCCAAGATAAGTTGATTGAACTTGCAATAAAAAGAAGCCGTGAAAAAAGTATTGAGGAAAGTACTAGAAGCAAAGAAAATACATTAGGACAGAAAAGATATGCTAAGTTTAATAGAAAAAACGACAAATCTTTTAGGCGGAAGCTTGGTTACTTCTTAGGGAAACTTTTTTCATAAAATAAACTGTTATAAGAATTAATCATCCTCTAGGAAAATTGTCATATTTTCCTAGACATATGATTTCTTTTTATAGCAGTTTTTATTTTGCCATTAAATAAAATTCTTAAAAATAGTAGAAAATTAAATATTTGAAAGAAAATAATATTTAATTTATGAAATATCTGAAAAAACTCTATAAAAGTCTATAAATACTTGAAATAGGGCTGTATTTTTTTCCTTATACATGTTATAATTAATATAAGAAATTTAGTAATCTAAAGTAAGATTTGTAAATTGAAATATATTTATAAGTCCAGGCTAACGATTGCTTATCCCTTAGACTTTACAAAAGACAAAATATTGAAATAAATAGAGGAAGGTTATGTCTAACAGAGGTATCAGAGAATTAAAGAGAAAAAAGAGAAGACAAGCGAAAAAAAGAAGAAAAAAGTTCCTACTAACTAGCCTTGCGGCTATAGCCCTAGTGCTTGGAACAAAATTTCTTAAAAACAATGAAGAAGAATTTATAATCCAAAGACCTGCCGAGTATAGGCAAGCCCAGGCAGCTGATGATGATAAAGATGACAAAGAAGAAAAGATAAATGGAGATAAAATCCACATAGCTACCCAAGCTGGATTTAATGATATAGAAATAGAAGAAGATAAGAAAATTACTGACGATAAGTATGAGGATAGTCTAGTAGAGTATGTAAGATGCGCCAAGACCCAATACGCTTACCAATATCCAAATGACTATTCCAAGACTGAAAAGTTTATCAAAGAAGGGGATTATGTCGCCTTTTATGGGAGTGAAAATGGTTTTTCGAAAATCAAAATGGACGACAGCTTTTACTATGTCAATAAATTTGGCCTAGAAAAGTTAAATCCTGAAGAAAATATCAAAGTTGTAAATGGAATAAGCTATGTAAGCGAAGCTTATCCTTTGCCAAGTGATTTCAATCCAGGAGTGGATGAGACCGCCAAACGTGCCTTCGAGACCATGCGCCAAGATATGGAAAGAGAAGGTCTCAGTATAAAGATAGGATCTGACTATAGGGACTTTGATTTAGAAGGAAAAATGAAAGAAGCAGGAGAAGTAGATAGTGAAAATCCTGGTACAAGCGAGCACCAATTAGGCCAAGCCTTCGACTTTTTTACTGAAGGAAGCAAATATAGCGATAAGTTTGCTACTACTAATGAATACAAGTGGCTTTGTGAAAATGCTTACAAATATGGATTTATAGAAAGATACCCAGAGGGTAAAGAAGACAGCACAAATCACAGACCTATGCCATGGCACTTTAGATTTGTCGGGGTAGACAACGCCAAGGAAATATATGAAAATGATTTAAGTCTCGAAGAGTATTTGAAGATTAACTGATTGTAATTTCTTAGAATTTCGATATAATATAAGTGTAAAGCAGAATTAAAATAAGGAGTTTTTATGAAAGCAATTAATACAAATGATGCTCCAAAAGCAGTAGGAGCTTACGTACAAGGTATAGCAACTGATAGTTTAGTATTTACTTCAGGACAACTTCCACTTGATCCAAAAACAGGTGAGCTAGTTACAGAGATCAAAGCTGCAACTAAGCAAGCTCTAGAAAATGTAGAAAACATTCTAAAAGAAGCAGGATCAAGCAGGGACAAGGTTATCAAATGTGTTGTTTACTTAAACGATATCAATAACTTCAAGGCATTTGATGAAGTATATGCTGAATTCTTCAAAGATCACAAACCAGCTAGATCAGCATTCGAAGTAGCAAATCTTCCAAAAGACGGTCTACTAGAAATCGAAGCTATCGCAAGCTTATAAGAAACATAAAGCGGCAGTTTAATCTGTCGTTTTTTTTATATAAAAAAGGAGCCCTCATGGAGGATTTTTTAATAAGAGAAGATGTAGAAAAAGATAAGAAGAAAATAATAGATACAAGAAGGAAACTTCATAGGATGGCGGAAGTTTCTGGCAAAGAATTTAATACAAGCAAATTCTTAAAAGAAGAGGTAGTAAAGTTAGGACTAGCCATAGTAGAAGTATCGACAACTGGTTTCTATGCAGTATTAGATAGCGGGAAATCTGGCAAGACCTTGGCTCTTAGAACTGATATAGATGCTCTACCAATCTCAGAAAACTCCTACAATTTAACTAGGGAAAAGTACTCAGTATCAGATAACAAAGAATCATCCCATGCTTGCGGTCATGACGGCCATATGACAATCCTTCTTGAGAGCATGAAGATTCTAGTAGAAAATAAAGACAAAATCAAGGGTAGGATTATATTTATCTTTGAGGAAGGTGAAGAGACAGGCTGTGGAATTATCCCTATGATCAAGGCCCTAGAAAAAGAAAATATAGATGCCTTTTACGGAAACCATCTGGCAAGTTTCCTAAAAACAGGAGAGATTGCAATAGGTAAGGGTCCAATCATGGCAGGATTTATCAGAACTAGATTTACAATTAAAGGCGTAGGAGGCCACTCATCAAGACCTGACCTTGCGGTAAGTCCAATCTTTGCCCAAGCTGCAATTATTCAATCTCTTGCATCAAGCTGGGTTAATAGACTTGACCCAACCAAGACCGTAACCCTAGGGCTATCTACGATCCATGGGGGAAGTGCCCACAATGTTATTGCCGATAAGGTAACCATCGAT
>CABQOK010000060.1 GCA_902465755.1 uncultured Anaerococcus sp. | reverse complement strand
AGCTAAAGAAATATTGCCCATTCTGTAAAAAACACACTGTTCACAGAGAAACAAAGTAGGAGCATATATGGCTAAGAAAAAGGATTCTTTCTTTTCTGGCGTATCAAGAGAATTTAAGAAGATTCAATGGCCAACAAAGAAGACCGCATTTGAGTATTCTTGGATAGTAATTGCAATCTCAGCTGTAACAGCTTTGGCAATTTGGCTACTTGATCAAGTCTTCCAATTCCTACTCCAAACTATAATGTAGGTGTGAAATGACAGATTCTTACGATTTCTCAGAAAACAAAGAAGAAGAAAATTTATCAGAAGATAAAGAAATTTCAACAGAAGAATCTAAGGATAGGGACTTAGAAGCTATCAAGGAAAATGCCAGATGGTATGTAGTTCATACCTACACAGGCTATGAAAACAGAGTCAATGACAAGATTCAAATGATGATTGACAATGAACAAAACCCTGATATCTTAGAAGTAACTGTACCAACAGAAGAGTATGTTGAAGTTAAAAATGATACTAAAAAGGTAAAAACTAGAAAGCTATTTCCAGGATATGTAATGGTAAAGATGAATATCACCAACAAAAGCTGGTATATCATCAGAAATACCCAAGGTGTTACAGGATTTGTAGGACCAGACGGAAAACCAGTTGCCCTAACTCCAGCTGAAGTTAGAAAATTCGGAGTAAAAGATGAGGCACCAATCTTAAATATCAATGTCAATGTTGGCGATGATGTAAATATCATAAGCGGTCCATTTGAAGGATTCGTAGCTAAGGTTGAAGAAGTTGATAAGGAAAAAGGATCTATCAAGGCTTTTGTAGATATGTTTGGTAGAGATACCCTTATAGATCTAGATTTTACAGATATCGAAACTATTTAGTAACTGTCGAAGTTAGTGGGAGGGTTTTGCCCGCAAAAACCACAAGGAGGTAAAAATGGCAGATAAAGAAGTAAAAGCGTTAGTTAAATTACAAGTACCAGCAGGAGCTGCATCACCAGTAGGTACAGCACTCGGACCACACGGAATCAACATCATGGAATTCGTGCAAGCATTTAATTCAAAGACGGCAGACCAAGCTGGAATGATAATACCGGTAGAAATGACTATTTATGCGGATAGGACATTTGACTTTATTACAAAAACACCACCAGCACCAGTATTAATCAAAAAAGCTATCAATCTTCAAAAAGGTTCAGGAGAACCTAACAAGAACAAGGTTGCTTCAATCAAGAGAAGCCAACTTGAAGAAATTGCAAAGACAAAAATGCAAGATCTTAACGCAGCTAGCTTAGAAGCAGCTGTAAGCATGATAGCTGGAACAGCAAGAAGTATGGGAGTTACTGTAGAAGATTAGTGGGAGATATAAATCGAAGACCACAGGAGGAATTAAATGGCTAAAAGAGGAAAAAGATATATTGAAGCGAAAAAATCTTTCGATTCAACACAAGAATACACACTAGACGAAGCTTTAGATATAATTGAAAAAACAGCAAGTGCTAAGTTTGACGAAACAGTAGAATTACACTTCTCACTTGGAGTAGACAGCAGACACGCTGACCAACAAGTAAGAGGAACAGTAATCCTTCCTCACGGAACAGGTAAAACTCAAAAGGTTTTAGCTTTCGTTAAAGAAGATAGAATCGACGAAGCACTAGCAGCAGGCGCTGACTATGCAGGTGGAGAAGACCTAGCAGCTAAAATCCAAAACGAAGGATGGCTAGACTTTGATGTTGTAGTAGCTACTCCTGATATGATGGCAGTTGTAGGTAGACTTGGTAGAGTACTTGGACCACAAGGTCTAATGCCAAACCCTAAGACTGGAACTGTTACACCAGATGTTAAAAAAGCTATCGAAGAAATCAAAGCTGGTAAGGTAGAATATAGAACAGATAAGGCTAACCTTATACACGTACCAACAGGAAAGGTATCTTTCGGAAAAGAAAAACTAGCTGAGAATATCAGAAGCTTACTAACAGCTGTTGCAAAGGCAAGACCAGCTGCTGCAAAGGGTAAATACATGAAGTCAGTTACTCTTGCATCAACTATGGGACCTGGAATTAAATTATCTCCAGCAAGAGCTATGGATTTAGTTGAAAAATAAATTTGCAAAAAATTTATTTTGTGATATAATAAATAAGTCAAATAAACAGGCTACCAAAGACTACGCAGACAGAAATGTTTAATTATTGCGTATAGGTGGGAAGAAGAATCTACATCCCCACCGATGTAGGCATGATTAATCTGCCTAATGTGGGGATTTTTATATACCTACCAAAGCCTATAGGAGGTGAAAGAGTGAGCGAGAAAGCTATAGCAGCTAAACAAGAAGTCGTAAACGAGATTAAAGAAAAAATCGAAAACGCACAATCAGTAACTTTAGTTGGATTTGACCGTATGGATGTAAAAGAAATTACAGACCTACGTAACAAATTCAGAGAAAAGAATGCTGAATACAAGGTTTACAAGAACACAATGATGAGATTTGCCTTCCAAGAGTTAGGATATGATGATCTCATAGATGAACTTAAGGGTTCAAACGCACTAATCTTCTCAAACGAAGACTTAGTTAACGGACCAAAAGTAGCAGTAGACTACACAAAAGAAGGCGACGAAGAAAAAGATAAATTAGTTCTTAAAGCAGGAGTAGTAGAAGGAAACTTCCAAACTGGTGAACAAATGATGGCTATTGCTACATTACCAACAACTGAAGCACTTCACTCAATGCTAGCTAACGTACTACAAGCACCAATTAGAGCACTTGCAGGAGATCTTAACAACACAGTGGCTAAGATTGCCTTTGCTATTGATGCAGTACGTGAGAAAAAAGAACAAGCAGGCGAAGAATAAAATATAAATATTAAAGGAGAATATAATAATGGCAAGCGAAAAAGTAACAAACATTTTAGAAGAAATCAAAGAACTTACAGTACTAGAACTATCTGATCTAGTAAAAGAAATCGAAGAAGAATTTGACGTAACAGCTCAAGCAGCAGTAGCAGCAGCTCCAGCAGCAGCTGGCGCAGGTGAAGCAGCAGCAGCTGAAAAAACAGAATTCGACGTAATTCTTAAATCAGCAGGATCAGCTAAGATCAACGTAATCAAAGTTGTTAAAGATGCAGCTGGACTTGGACTAAAAGATGCTAAGGCACTAGTAGATGCAGCTCCAAAAGCAGTAGCTGAAGGCGTTGCTAAAGATGCAGCTGAAGAACTAAAAGCTAAACTAGAAGAAGCAGGCGCTGAAGTAGAACTTGCTTAATCTGTTTAAGTAAAAAGGCCCTCTGTGAGGGTCTTTTCTTTTGCTTTATTTGACAACTTGCAAAACATAAGTATATTAGTATTATAGAATAATTCTAATATTAGAAAGAGGCAAATGGTGGAAAAGATTATTAACGAGTTGAGAAATGAAGAATACAATCAAAGATTACCAAAACTCAGAGAGCTTTTAGCTAAGCACAATATAAGGGTTTCTCACCAAAGGCTTCTGATATTGGATTATCTTATAATGCATCCAACCCATCCTACAGCAGATACTATCTACAAGGATTTAAAGAAGATAGATCCAGTTATAAGTCAGGCGACTGTCTATAACACTCTCAATCTTTTAGTTGAACATAAATTAGTCAAGGAACTTGATTTTAATATGTCGAGTAAGAGATATGAATTTAAAAAGACTAATCATGGCCACTTCATCTGTGAGTCTTGCGGCTTAATAGAGGATTTGGATGTTGATGACTTAGATTATCCAGAAGAACTTGACGAATACGAAATAGACAATGTCGAAGTAATATACAGGGGCTTGTGTCCGATTTGTTTACATAAAGATTAGATTATAACTTGTGCTTTTAAATTAGCGCAAGTTTTTTTGATTTAGAATTTAACATATTTCTTACAAAATTTTATTATCTATATAATATTTTAATACTAGAATATATGTATAGATATTAAAGGAGGAATTATGAAATTCAATAAACTACTTGTTGCCTTGATGATAAGTGCTATTTCATCAACTGCTTTTTGTACAAATGTTAGGGCAGATGAGAAAAATTCAACTACAAATGAAAATGAAATAACTCAAGTATCTAGCCTATCAGATAAAGAAATAGAAGACCTTTCTAACTTTATCAACGATTATAATAATTATAAGGCTGATATTCCGGAAGATGACGAAGTATTATTTGAAAAAAATGAGAAAAACATTAGAGAAGTTGATGGAACTAATAAGTTCAATAGGGCGACAGAAACTGATAGAGATACATTTGGAGAAGATAAAAATGTTACAAATATCGATCTTGAGGTTAAAGAAAAGCTAGAAGAAACTAAGGGAGAATACGGCAAAAAGGATGGAGCTTACGCAGGAAACAATCTTAGAGAAAATACGGACCCAGTCAAGGATATAGTAGTTAATAATGGGGATAATGAAAATCAAATCGCTATAACTTACTTTGTAAGAAATGATTTGAGCAGTCAGAGCTATCTAGTATTTGATGGTAAAACTTATAAAGCTTCACGAGTATATCAAACAGGAGATTCTAAGGGATATATGTCACATACTGTTGTCCTTGATATAGTAGCAGGAAATATATATACATATTATATCAAAGCGCCTTCATACACTAGCGATACTTACACATTAAAGACCAAAGCTCTTGGTGAAAACAACGAATTTTCCCTAGCATATTTTGGGGATCCTCAAATTGGATCAGGTGATAGTGTTTGGGATTCTAAGGGTTTAAATAAAAACACCCAGGCAAAGGTAGACCAAGATAAAATAGACTTTGCTAAGGCAATAGATAGGGCTATGAAGATGGATCCGCATTTTTACTTATCTATGGGGGATAACGTAGAAATAGCAGGATATGAGGGAGAATACGATAGCTTCCTAGATCATGATATGTTTAGGGAAAGAATCTTTTCTACAGTTACTGGAAACCATGAAACATATATGGATAAAAACGACGACAATCAACAAAATACCGTATTCAGAGACCATTTCTACTTGCCAAATGTATCAGAACTTGGATCTTTTACTAAAAATAACGAAGATGGTAGTTTGACATATGTTCCTGGAGATTACTACTACACATATGGCGATACACTTTTCATTAATTTAAACTCTAACAATACAAATTCTAATGAACACAAAGAATTTATAGAAAGAGCAATTAAGGAAGCTGAAGGTAAAAGAAATGCTAAATTCTCTTGGAAGGTAGTTTCTTTCCACCATGCTCCATACTCAACAGCAACTCACACTTCTGACCTCGATATAATCGAAAGAAGAAAAGAACTAGTTAAAATTTTTAACGATAATGGAATTGACATTGTCCTAAACGGTCACGATCATATCTACACAAGAAGCAAACATATGCTAGCTGGTGAGAAGACTTTAAGCTTTGAAGATGCTTATGGAGTAGATCCAAGCAATGAGAATGCAGGAATAAAGGACTGGTATTCTGAGACATTTAACAATAAGATTTATAAAAACGGTAATGTGATAGTAGATGGTATAGGCTTAGATTATGACGGCAATAAAGTATTAAATCCTAGAGGAACCTTATTTTTAACAATGGCAGGTTCTGCCGGAGCGAAATTCTACAATCCAATAGGAGAAGACTCTTGGTTTGTAGCAAAAAGTCTCGATGATAGAAGCCAACTTTTCTCAAATCTAAGATTTAGCAAAAACTCCTTCTCTATCCTAACAATGGATGCAAGTGGCAAGGTTGTTGATTTATATAAAATTGAAAAAACTAATGATTTTATAAATAATCCTCACATTGAAGGAGAAAATGTAAGAAAAGAAAGTCTTAAAAGCTTGATAGATAAAGTAGAAAACTTAACTTTAGTTGAAGATGAGACTAATATTAAAAACTACAATGAAGCAGTAGATAAAGCTAAGGCAGTTTTAAATGATAAGTTAGCAAGTAGGGAAGAAGTTGACCAAGCAATAGAAGTACTAAAGACTAGACTTTGTGAAGTAGAATTTCTAGATGCAAAAATTGTAAAAGAGAGTCAAGATCTAGACAAAAAAGGTGTCAGAAATAGTCAAAATCATCAAAATAATGAGGAAGATGAAAGAAAAATTAATAAAGAGCCTAAAGAATATTTAAAGAAAGAAAGCAGAGAGAATGTAAAAACTGGAGTATCTTCAATAATGGGATATGCTATAAGTTTATTTACAGCAGCTGGTGCTCTATTTGCTAGCAAGAAGAATAAATAACTAAGTTATAAGGGGCCATTACAGAATCAAAAAATCGTACCATTATCGTTAGAAGAAGATCAAAGGAAAGTTTCAATAATCCTTAGTCATCCAGCAGGCTGCAATTGGCCCAGCGGTCAGGCAAGGTAAAATCCCCTAAGGGAAGCTTCTAACTATGGTACGATTATTATTAATATTTTTTAAAGAGCTCTTTACATATTTAAATCTTCAAAAAACTTCATAGAATGATCTATATCGTGATATTTAAAGCCTAAGTCGAAGGCTTCTTTTCTTTGGGCACTAGATCCGTGGGTGAAGGAATCGACATCTACATCACGACCTGCCATTTCCTGGATCCTATCATCTCCAATTGCTGAAGCAGAATTCATCGCCTCTTCTATATCTCCTTCTTCAAGATAGCCCTTCTCTTTTACATAGTAGGCAAAAAGACCAGCAAAATAATCGGCTTGAAGTTCCTGAGCTACAGACACCTTGTTATACTCTGTTTCTGATAATCTCTGTCTTAAGTCATTGGTTTGTTTTATAATACCAAGTTCATTTTGGACGTGGTGACCTACCTCGTGAGCAAGTACATAGGCTAGGGCGAAATCGCCTCCGCCTCCAAATCTATTTTTAAGATCCTCATAGAAAGAAACATCGAAGTATACTGTCTTATCTACTGGACAGTAAAAAGGTCCCATCCTAGATTGGGCTATACCACAACCGGTCTTAGTTGTATCTTGATAAAGAGTCATCTGTGCTTCATGATAAGTTCCGCCATTTTCCTCAAATTTCTCATGCCATACGTCTTCAGTATCAGCAAGTATTACTGACAAGAAGTCTTCTAGAGTCTCTCTTTCCTTTGAGACTTCACTAGATTCTATTTGTGTATTTTGATTTACTTGTTGATTTTCATTTGTTACTACACTAGGATCAACTCCCAAAAAATATAAGAGTAGCATAATTACGATACCGCCAATGCCGCCACCTACAGCGACAGGAGCCTTAGAGCCTCTGTTAACATTAGAGGATCGTCTTCTGTCTTCCCATTTCATATTTACCTCCCAATTTATTTTCCTTATATTTATACCCTAAAGTTAAACAAATATGATATAATACTAATATTATTTGAAGGAGGGGAATTTGAAGAAAGTTAAATCAATAATACCAGGATTTGCACTGGCGATTCTTATCGCTATTATAGCTAAAATTATAGAAAATGTATTACCTATGCATCTTATAGGAGGATCGGTAATTGCTTTATTTATTGGAATAATCTTAAATAATTACATAAATACTGAAGGTTTACTAAAAGATGGGATCAAGTTCACATCAAAAAGACTTCTTAAATTTGCAATAA
>CABQOK010000059.1 GCA_902465755.1 uncultured Anaerococcus sp. | reverse complement strand
TGCGAGAGCCATAGGATCAAAGAAGGGATTTATATATGTTAGGGCAGAATATCCAAAGGCGGTAAGAGCTCTTGAAATAGCAATTGATCAGGCTAAAAAATATAATCTCTTAGGAGATAATATATTGGGATCAGATTTTTCCTTCGATATAGAGCTAAGACTTGGAGCTGGTGCCTTTGTCTGTGGTGAAGGAACCGCCCTAATGGAGTCAATCGAAGGAAGACGAGGCATGCCTCGTAACAAGGAATACAGGACGACTGTAAGAGGACTATGGGGAAAGCCTACTGTAATAAATAATGTAGAAACTTTCGCCAATATCGCTCAAATTATTAATAAGGGATCAGACTGGTTTAGGTCCTTTGGAACAGAAAAATCTCCAGGTACTAAAGTATTCGCCCTATCCGGCAAGGTTAAAAATGCAGGTCTTGTAGAAGTAGAAATGGGAACTAGTATAGATGAAATAGTTTATGATATAGGAAAAGGTATTCAAAATGATAAGGAGGCTAAAGCAGTACAAACTGGAGGACCATCTGGAGGTTGTATTCCTAAGAGACTCTTCGATACAGCTTGTGATTTTGAATCACTGGGAGCTATAGGTTCCATAATGGGATCTGGCGGCATGGTAGTTATGGATGAGGATGACTGCATGGTTGACGTTGCTAGATTTTTCCTAGAATTTTCTGTAGACGAGTCCTGTGGTAAATGTACTCCTTGTAGGATTGGTAACAAGAGATTGTTCGAAATGCTCGATGATATTACCAAGGGTAAAGCTAATCATGAAACACTCGATAAACTAGAAGAATTATCAGAAATAGTATCCGAAGCTTCACTTTGTGGACTCGGCAAGTCAAGCCCTAATCCAATTATTTCTACAATGAGATATTTCTATGATGAATATGAAGCCCATGTAGGTGAAGATAAAACTTGTCCAGCCAAAAGATGTATTGGTCTTCTAAATTATATCATAGGAGAAGACTGTATTGGTTGCGGCAAGTGTAAGAGACTTTGTCCTAATGAGGCTATAGCAGGAGAAGCTCGCAAGAGACATGAAATAGATCAAGACAAATGTATCAAGTGTGGCCAATGTAAAGATAATTGCCCAATAGATGCAATAGCTTTGGCCTAGGAGGTTTGTATGCTTAAGTTAAAGATAAATAATAGAGAAGTAGAAGTTAAAGAAGGATCTACAATCTTAGAGGCGGCGGGTAAATTAAATATCAAAATTCCAACCTTATGTCATATGGATCTTCACGATATTAAGTTTGTAAATAAGCTTGCTTCCTGCAGGGTATGTTTAGTAGAAGATGTAGACAAGAATAAATTAATTCCTTCATGTGCTACTTTTGTTAAAGAAGGGATGAATATAAGAACGGATAGTCAAAGGGTAATCAGGGCTAGAAGAGCTATTGTTGAGCTACTCTTATCAGATCATCCATCAGATTGCCTGAAATGTGCCAAAAACCTAGACTGTACTCTCCAAGAGCTCGCCCATGATTTAAATATCAGAGAGATAAGATATAGGGGAGAGATGAGGACTCTACCGATTGATGATAATTCATATTCACTAATCAGAGATCCAAACAAGTGTATCCTTTGTAGGAGATGCGAGACTATGTGTAACGAGGTCCAAACTGTTGGAGCGCTTGCAGAAGTTGGAAGGGGATTCTACACCCATGTTGGATCAACCTTTAATAGGTCCATGTTTGAGACGACTTGTACCTTCTGGCCAATGTCTATCAGTGTGTCCGACAGGAGCTCTTACAGAAAAGTCAAATATACCAGAAGTCTGGAGGGCATTATCATCTGACAAACACGTAATAGTTCAAGTTGCACCAGCAGTTAGGGTTGCCCTAGGAGAGATGTTCGGTATTGAAGTAGGTACCAATGTCGAAGGCAAAATCGTAACAGCCTTAAGAAGGCTAGGATTTGATAGGGTATTTGATACGAATTTTGCAGCAGACCTTACAATAATGGAAGAAGCAAACGAGTTTGTAGATAGACTAAAGGGAGATGGAGAGCTTCCGATTCTTACATCTTGTTGTCCAGGTTGGGTCAACTTCATGGAACAACAGTTTTCTGATATGATCGATATACCTTCTACATGTAAGTCACCTCATGAGATGTTTGGAGCAATTGCTAAGTCCTACTATGCTGAAAAAGAAGGGAGAAATCCAGAAGATATAGTCGTCGTATCTGTTATGCCTTGCATTTCTAAGAAATATGAAGCTAAAAGAGATGAGCTAGAAAATGAGGGCTACTCAGATGTCGATACAGTGATTACGACAAGGGAGTTAGCAGAGATGATTAAGGAAGTTGGAATTGACTTTACTTCTTTAGAAGACAGTGATTTCGATAATCCTATGGGAGAGTCTACGGGAGCTGGTGACATATTTGGTACAAGTGGAGGCGTAATCGAAGCTACAGTACGTACGGCCTATAATATAATTACAGAAAAAGACCTAGAAAAAGTTGAGTTTTATGATCTAAGAGGTCTTGACGGAATAAAATACGCTACAGTTGATATAGAGGGAAGAGAAATTAAAATAGCTGTTGCCAATGGTCTGGGAAATACGAGAAGACTTCTAGAAAAGTTAAAGAATAAAGAAATATCCCTCGACGCTATTGAGGTAATGGCTTGCCCAGGAGGTTGTATAGGTGGCGGAGGTCAACCTTATCATCATGGAGATATTTCTATCTTAAAGAAAAGATCGGAAGGTCTATACAAATTGGATGAATCCAAAAAGCTTAGAAAATCTTATGAGAACCCTTATATTAAAGACCTCTATGATGAATACTTAAAAGAGCCTGGCTCAGAGAAAGCCCATAAGTTACTTCACACTTCATATAAGGCATCTCCAAAATTATAAGATTATACAAGTATTATTGGGGTAGAAATGTAAGGAAAGAGTTTATGTAGAAGAAAGGATTAT
Organism: uncultured Anaerococcus sp.; assembly: GCA_902465755.1. Lineage (GTDB taxonomy): Bacteria > Bacillota > Clostridia > Tissierellales > Peptoniphilaceae > Anaerococcus. The sequence continues at coordinate 4,651 of CABQOK010000059.1, read as the reverse complement.
TATGAGAAAAGAAATTAAAAGAGAATGGGATTTTGAACTATTCTTCAAACCAGATTGTCCATTTTGCCTAAAGGTTCTTAATTATTTCAAGGAAAATGATATAATAAAATTTCCTTCATATAACATAGAAGATGTTGTTTCAGGATATGAAAATCAAGATAAATTATATGAAGTAGGCGGCAAGGTCCAAGTTCCTTGTATGGTAATGGATGGCAAGGCCATGTATGAATCAGATGATATCATAGCCTATGCTAAGGAAAATTTCCTAGAAAAAGCCAAAGAAAATAAGGCTAAGAGAGAAGAAAATAAGTAAAAGAATTTAATCTTATAAATAAATCGTTCCATTCTTAGAATTTGACTCTTACGGGGGGACTTCTAAGCCCTCTACCTGTTGGAGACTTCTTCTAAGCTATGGAACGATTTTTAAATTAACTATTTATTTGATTCTTCTATTTTAACTTTTTTGCCAGATATTTTCTTATTGTTAATAGATCTAATAGCCCTATAAGCTTCGGACTTTTCTAAATCTATAAAGCTATAGGATTTCTGGATTCTAATTTGACCTATCTTATCTTTTGGGACTTTGGCCATCCTTGCTAGGGCCTTTATTATCTTATCCTTGGTGAAATTATCAATCTTACCCCTGTTCATAAAAAGTGTCGTCATTTCTTTATCGTATTTCTTTTTAGTTTTATTTTTTGACTTACTCTTAGATTTCTTCTTCGGGTTAAGGTCAATTCCTTCAAGCTTTTCGTGATGATTATTAATATCTAACTTATCTTTAAGTAGGACCTGGCAGATCATAAAAGGATCGTGACCCTTTTCCATAAGTCTTATTAGTATATCTTTTTCCCTATCAAGCTTTTCCTTATTATCGAGCTTCGATGAAATCTCTTCTATAAGACGGAGGTCGCTTTGCCTGTCCATTTGGACAAGGGTTGGGACAGGCATCTGTTTTATATTGGCCTTGGTATAGTTTTTAATTTGCCTTAGCCTATTATTATCACGACCTGAGATTAGGGAAAAGCTTAGGCCGCTTTTGCCAGCTCTTGCTGTTCTTCCAATCCTGTGGACATAGTATTCGTCAAGTTGTGGCAGGTCATAGTTAAAGACAATATCTACATCATCCACATCAAGACCACGAGCAGCTATATCAGTTGCAACAAGGATTTGGATGGTCTTATTCCTAAACTTCTTCATAACTTGGTCACGACTACTTTGTTTGAGATCTCCGTGAAGTCCGTCTACTAGGTAGTTTTTATTTGTGAGGCTTTCTACAAGCCTATCGACTTTCCTTTTGGTATTACAAAATACGATAGCAAGATTCGGCTTATGAATTTCTAGAAGTCGCATCAAGGCTTCTTCTTTCATAGATTCTTTAAGCTTAATATAATATTGGTCGATCCTATCGACAGTTACTTCTTTAGATTTTATTTTGACTTCGTAGGGATTAGTTTGATAAAGCTTAGAAAATTCTTGGATTTCAGGCCCCATAGTAGCTGAAAAGAAACAAGTCTGTCTATCGCGATTTGTCCTATCAAGGATGAATTTCATATCATCCCTAAAGCCCATATCAAACATTTCGTCAGCCTCATCCAAGACTACTGTTTTAAGTTGGTCGAGCTTTAAGACCTTCCTTCTCATAAGATCCATCAGTCTTCCAGGAGTGCCAACTACAATTTCTACTCCCTTTTTTAAGCTTTTGATTTGCCTTACTATGTGGCTTCCTCCATAGACAGGAAGGATTTTGATTTCTTTCTTGTATTTACAAAGCTTTTCGATTTCTTTTGATACTTGGATTGAAAGTTCTCTTGTTGGACAGAGGATGAGGGCTTGGGTTAATCCGTTCGCCTCTATTTTTTCTATAGCTGGTATAGCGAAGGCCGCAGTTTTCCCACTTCCTGTTTGAGATTTTCCTATTAGATCATTCCTTTCCAAAAGATGGGGGATAGACTCTTCTTGGATGGGACTTGGCTTTTCGTAGCCTAAATCATCAATTGCCCTTAAAATTTCATTTCCTATATTTAATTCATTAAATTTCATTTATTATCCTTTTCTATATATTACAAACAAAAAAGCAGTCGTCATCAGACAACTGCCAAATACTATTTATATTATCCTTCTTTATTCTTAATTATCAATCCAATTTATTAAATTTATAGGAAGATATTTTCTCTTTTATATCATCTAGACTGGTTTTTTCATTAATAGATAGACTAATTTCTAGAGCTGATTCTACTAGGGGACTTCCGGCAATTAGGACTTTCTCTTGCAAGTCTTCGTCAAGCATAGAATAAGCTGTTTCGACATTCATCATAGATGATCCCATGTCGAAGAAAACTACAAGACCTTCTGGGGCAAGTTCGTTCATCTTAGCGAAGATCTCTTCGAAGTTTGACCCTAGATTTCCTTCATCATCACCACCAGAATACTCGATCCTTAAGTCCGTTGTCATTTGCCCTATGATATCAGTTAGACCCTTGGCCAAGTCCTTGCTGTGGCTTGCTATTAATATATTAATCATCACATCCTCCGAAGGCTTTTTTGATTATTAGATAGGAGCTATAGGCACCTGGATCGATGTGGCCGATAGATCTTTCTCCAACGTAGGAGGCCCTACCCTTAAGGGCCTTGATTTCTTTGGTGTAGTTCATTTTCTCTTCAGCAATTTTTACGACTTCATCAAGATTTTTATCTTCCTTAAGGGCCTTAGCAACTGGTTCTAGGACATCAACCATAGTCTTATCACCAACTTGGGCCTTTCCTCTTTTTTTGACAGCAGCAACACCTTCGTCGAAGGCCTGGTTTAGTTCATCTCTAGTCAAATCTTCCTTTCCGTCAAGTGCTTTGGCAAAGCTCATGAAAAACGATCCGTAGAGGGGACCACTCGCTCCTCCTACCTTAGATAAGAGGTTCATAGCAATCTTATTGAAAAAATCCTTGAGGCTTGAATATTCCTTATCTAGATCAGCCTTTATAGCCTTAAATCCCTTGGCCATATTGTAGCCATGGTCCGCATCTCCTATGCTCCTATCTAAATCGGTTAGGTATTCTTCATTTGCTATTATTTCATCTGAAATTTCTGTAAATAAAACTTTTAACTTATCTATATTCATTATCTTCTTCCTATCTTAACTTCTCTATCGAGGTACTTAACAATTTGATCATCTACTGCAAAAAGTGTGAGTGAGAATCCTGCCATGTCCATACTTGTCATGAAGTTTCCAACATAAGTTCTCTTGATTTCTATAGAATTTTCCTTTAGATAATCAGTAACGAAATTATTTACTAGATATAGTTCCATTTCTGTAGTTTGGCCCATACCATTCACCATTAGGGCGTATTCTTTCTTGCCTTCTGGGATTTCCTTAAGTAGTCTGTCTACCATTTCCTTGGCCATGGTGTCAGCACTTTGGATTTTTTCTTTCTTGATACCTTCTTCTCCGTGGATTCCAATACCCATTTCGATTTCGTCTTCTTCTAGGCTAAAGCTTTCCTTGCCGTCATTTGGATTGGTACAAGGTTTTGTGGCAAGACCTATAGTTTTTATATTTTGAACGATGTCTTCTGCCTTTTCTTTAATCTCTTCAAGGCTCTTTCCTTCTTCAGCCATAGCTCCAAGAACCTTGTGGACGAAAATAGTTCCCGCTACTCCACGTCTATCCTCATAGTTTTCTATAGCTATATCATCTCTTACAATTATAGAATCGACTTTGATATCTTGCATTTCTGCCATTTCTTGGGCGATTTCAAAGTTCATTACATCGCCTTGGTAGTTTTTGATTACCATAAATACGCCGCTTCCACTATCAGCTTTCTCTATTGCCTTTAAAATTTGATCTGGGGTAGGGGAGGTGAAGATGCTACCGCATATAGCACAATCGAGCATGCCTTCTCCGACATAGCCTGCGTGGGCTGGCTCGTGGCCGCTTCCTCCACCAGAGATTATTCCGACCTTGCCTTCTTTCGCTGGTCCTTTTCTTGCGACAACTGTACTATCGTCAAGTCTTTCAAGAATCTTGTCATTAGCTTTTACTAAGCCATCAATCATTTGATCAATTATCAAATCTACGTCGTTGATGATTTTCTTCATAATATTCTCCTTATGTTTTACCTCTAGCTAAAAATCTATTTACAAGATATATACCCATTTATATAAATTTTGAAAATTATAAGGAGAGCTTAGTTTTCCAAGATTTCTATTGCACATTTGAGTCCATCAAGGGCAGAGGAGACGATGCCTCCTGCATAGCCTGCTCCTTCACCGATTGGTCTTAGATTCTTATATTTAGTTGAATAATTTTCTCTTATGATCCTTACTGGAGAAGATGTCCTAGTTTCAACACCTGTTAGGATTGCATCAGGATTCTTAAATCCCTTTAGTCTCTTATCAAATACTTCAAGCGCTTCTTTTATAGCGTAATTAATCTTAGCTGGATAGATTTCATTTAAGTTAGTTAGCTTAAATCCTGTCATTATACTAGGCTTAATTGATCCAAGCTCAGTCGTAGGTCTATCTTTATAGAAGTCTTCTAGTCTTTGAGCTGGTGCCTTGTTATTTTCTCCTCCGAGGAGGAAGGCCTTTTTCTCAATTTCTCTTTGAAAATCAATTCCAGAAAGATTTCCAGAGCCTAAAATCTCTTCATCTACA
>CABQOK010000058.1 GCA_902465755.1 uncultured Anaerococcus sp. | reverse complement strand
TTTCTTAAGGGGTGAGAAGAGCTTTTCGAGTCCATAAGTTAGCTCCATTGGGCTTGTAGTATAGGTTAGAACTGAGGTCGATAGGATTATTAGGATTAGTCTTAGAACTGTAAATCCTGTCCTATAGATACCTTCTTCTGTTACCGAGACAGGGCCAATTTCAAAAATCGTCCTTCCAGGTGTTGTTATTAGGTTGATAAGCCCTGTAATAATTATGATAAATATCACAGGCTTAAGTGACTTAAGAACGCTCTTTATTGGAATCTTTGCCACTGCTAGCATAGCAATTAATAAAATCACAAAGGGTATATAGCCGTAGAAGTCATCTACAAAAAATATTGTTATTATATATAAAAATACTCCCACGATCTTTACCCTAGGATCTAGCCTGTGGATAAAGGTATCGAAAGGAAGATATTGTCCTATGCTAATGTTTGCCATCTTTTCCTCCTAGAACTCTCTTAAGCTCAGAAATGGCATCGTCTACTGTGTAGATATCATCTCTTACTTGTGGATTTTTCTTTTTGTAAGCTCTCATAAACTTAGTTATCTGTGGCACGTCAAGGCCAATACTATTAAGCTCAGCCTGGGTGAAGGTATCGTAGGTTGACTTATCTGAATAGACTTCTCCCTTATTCATCACGATTACCCTATCTACATACTCTGCAACATCCTCCATGGAGTGACTTACAAGCACAATAGAAAGCTCTGGATCGGCCTCATAGAGGGAGATGATCTCTTCAAATATCTCATCACGACCAACTGGGTCAAGGCCTGCTGTAAGTTCGTCTAGGACGAGGACCTTGGGATTCATAGAAAGAATTCCCGCAACGGCGACCCTTCTTTGTTGGCCTCCAGAAAGCTCGAAAGGTGATTTATCCTTGTAGGTCTCATAGTCTAGGCCGACTTTTGCCATAGCAGTCCTTACACGCCCATCGATTTCTTCTTCACTTAGGCCCATATTCTTAGGTCCGAAGGCAATGTCTTTTGCTATGGTCTCTTCAAAGAGTTGGTTTTCTGGATATTGGAAGACTAAACCTACCTTAAATCTCGCATCTTTTCTTTTTTTCTTATCTTTTGAATTGACTCCATCTATAAAGCAATCTCCATTAGTAGGAATGAGTAGGCCATTTAGAAGTTGGACCAGGGTAGACTTACCAGATCCCGTTTGGCCAATAAGGCCTACAATTTCGTGAGAGTTAATCTCTAGATTGATATCCTTAAGGGCGTAGACTTCTGAAGGAAGGCCAATATTATAGATGTAATCAACATTTTTTAGTTCAATTTTCATATAAGTTCTAAAAACTCCTCGATATTTAGGGGAAGCTCGTCCATTTCGATTCCCTCTTTTCTAAGAGCGAAGGCAACTTCTGTAACTTGAGGAACAGCAAGGCCTAGCTTTTTCATCTGATCTACCTTGGCAAAGACTTCTCTTGCACTTCCTTCCAGAGCCTTCTTGCCACCATCTAATACTACGATCTTATCTGCAAGGACTGCCTCTTCCATATAGTGGGTAATGTAGATTATAGTCTTGCCATAATTTTTGTTAAGGTCCTTTACAAGATTTATAACATCTTTCCTTCCCCTTGGGTCTAGCATGGCTGTTGGCTCATCAAAGATTATATAATCTGATAGCATGGCAACAACTCCAGCTATGGATACTCTTTGCTTTTGCCCTCCAGAAAGATTGGAAGGATTTCTCTTCTTATAGTCAGTCATTCCTACAAGATCAATTGCCGAATCAACCCTCTCCCTAAGCTCTGGATTAGGGACGGCTAGGTTTTCTGGGCCGAAGGCCACCTCTTCTTCTACAGTTGTGGCGACCATTTGGTTGTCTGGATTTTGGAAGACCATGGAGCATTTCTCCCTGATATCCCAAATCCTATCTTCGTCCTTGCTATTTAAATCATCTACCCAAATATCTCCTGATGTAGGAAATATCTGAGCGTTTAAGAGCTTGCCTAGGGTAGACTTACCTGACCCATTGTGGCCGAGGATAGCTACGAAGTCTCCCTTTTCGATTTCTATAGAAACATCATCGAGTGCCTTTTTTTCTTCTTCGTCTTCTCCTGTCGGATAGACATAGGTTAAATTCTCTATCTTTATCATTTTTATTCCTAGTAGGCCATAGCAGGTGAGTTGTTTGTACTTGACTCATAGACTATGACTGGTGTGTGGATTTCTGCATTTTCAAATATTACTTGGGCTACATAAGGTGGGAGGTTTAAGCAACCGTGACTTCCGTTTGAGAAATATATTCCTCCACCAAAGGCTCCGCCCCTCCATGGAGCATCGTGGAAGCCTTCGCCATCCCAGCCTATTGGCATCCAATAATCAACTGGTGTCTTGTAAGGCTCTCCTGTAAAGTCAAATCCTTCAAGCTTAGCATTAGCCGATTTAGATAGGATTGATCCAACTCCGACATTCGTCTCCCATCCTGGTGATGTAAGCCCTGTTACAAGTGGGCTTTCTATTATTAGCTCCCCATTTTTATAAAACCAGAGGTATTGGCGGGATATATCTACTTCTATATAGGTATTTCCTATATCTGTCCCATCGGCTGTTCTTTCGTAGCCGTATCTTTCATAGACAGGCTCGATTTCTCCGCTTTTTCTCTCATTGAAAAGCTTAAGGACTTCATCAGCTGTTGCCGTTTGATCAAGTACATAACCGTAAACACCAGGATTTACTGTAATTTCGCCAACTCCTGTCGCATTGAACTTTCTTTCAGTTCCGTAAGTATCTGTCTTATCAGCAACTTCTGCCATGAAGGCAAGTAACTTATCATAGTCAAGCTCGAAGACCTTACCCTTTTGATTAAGCATATCTACAAGCTCATCTCCCTTAAGGCCTATATCAAAACCGTTAAAGTTAAACTTGATATTCATAGCTTCGATCTTTTTGGCATCTTCCTTAAGCTCGTTAAGCTCCTTAGAGTCTGAAAGAACTTCTGGATTTTGGTAGTCCTCATCAGTAAGATCTATATCCTCATGGTCAGAATTAATAGCCTCAACTATTTTATCTTTAACATCCGCATAGTCGAGCTTGTTACCCATTACTGCATCTTTTACATCAAATGAACCATCATTAAAGACGAGACTTGCATCTTCTGGCTCTGTCACATTAGTAAAAAGTGGAGATTCCTTTAAGAGTTCATCTAATTTTGCCTCATCATATTTTATATTATAATCAAAGCTAAGATCATCTCTCTTGCCATTTACAAGATAGATTGGCCAAGCAAAGGGATTTTGGTCGATGGATGCGTTTTGAGGGATCTTCGCATCATAATCAATATCCTTAGAATTTAGGACGAAGTTTCTATCATCTCTTCCCTTAACTTCTAGGGTAAAATCATCTCCAACAGCTTCTAAGGCCGACTCCTTTGAAGCAAATGAAACACTCTTTCCATTTATATAGGTATTTGGTAGGGTTATAAAAGAAAATATAACAGTAACTATCAAATAAATACCTAAAATTCCTAGTAAAACAAGAGGCCAGGTCTTGTTGTTTTTCTTATTGTCTGTAATAATATCCTCCTAATTCTTTGGCCTTGGGCCAAAATACTGGTAGTAGTCTACCTTCTCACCACCATTATAGAGCTTTCTCTTCTTGGAAAGCTTCCTTCTAAAGTTTCTATCAAACTTCTCATCAGCTGTTACAAAATACAAGGACCAGGTATCAAGCCTCATAAACTTATTATTAATCTTCTTGTAAATATCTCCTAGGTCCGCATCCGATAATCTCATTCCGTAAGGTGGATTGGCTATCAAAACACCGTAGTCATCCTTAGATACTGCAATAGATCCTACATCTCTCGTTACAAAGGCAATATCTTCCTCAACACCTGCGTTAAGGGCGTTGTTTTTGGCAAGGCTAATTGCCCTAGATGAAATGTCAGATCCAAGGATATGAAGCTTAGTAGAATAATCGATCCTTCCCAGGGCTTCTTTCTTTTCATTCTCATAGATTGATTTATCCATAAAGACGAAATGCCTGAAATCGAAGTCCCTATCTATACCTGGTGCAATCTTACGAGCCTTTCTCGCTGCCTCGATTAGGATTGTCCCAGACCCGCAGAAGGGATCAAGTAAGAACCTATCAGGATTATAGAAAGAAAGATCTACTAGGGCTGCTGCAAGATTTTCCCTAAGGGGAGCCTTGACAGAATCTTCTCTATAGCCTCTCTTGTGAAGGCCATCGCCTGAAGTATCGATTGTAACTGTGGCGATGTTTCTATTGAGCATGACTTCAATTCCTACCCTTTCAGCTGATTTAGGAAAGGTATTAAGCTTAAAGCTTTTTCTTAAAGAATCGATAATTGCCTTTTCACTAATAGATTGAATCGACCTTAAGGCAAAAAGCTTTGACTTATAGGTCCTGGCATTTACGATAAAGTTACTTTCATTTCTCAGATAATCAGTCCAGTTAATTCTTTTGATCTTGTCAAAAAGCTCGTCAAAAGAAGTCGCCTTAAACTCATCTACGACAAGATATACCCTATCCGCACATCTAAGATTAATATTTAGTTTTCCTATGTCAGAAAGTTCGCCTGAAAGAGTAATCATCCCATCGCTTACAGAAAAATCCTCAAAGCCTAAATCAATAAGCTCCCTCTTGACTAGAGCCTCCAAGCCAAAACTTGTTGTAATTATAATTTTAACCATGCTTATATTATAACAGTTTTTAACTAATTTTCATCTTTATTATAATCTTTTATAGAAAATATAAAATCTATTATTTCTTTTGATAAAAAGGGATTTGAAAGACCTTGATAGAATTTAAAATTTACATATATGGATGGGAATTATTAGGCTAAGTGAATAGAAGATTAAGGAAGCGAGATTCCTGACTATTAGAGGATTTTTGAGATGTCTCACATAAGAGAGGGGGAAAGCTTGACATATATTATTAAAAGACTAACCTAATTACTTTAACCCTGTTTTATCAATAGATTTTCTAGGAAATAGAAATCCTTTAATATATAAGGGCCAGACTGTTGACAAAAGGACAAAATCCAAAAGGAAGCGTTCCATTCGGAAGAAATTTTAAGAAATTCAAATCGAAATAATACGCCCGTAAATCGCACTGTTCGAGCCTTAGCGAGTTTGCGATTTACAGTATTATGAGATTTAGAATTTCTAAATTTCTGTAGTTGGATAAGCGTTTTTGGATTTTGTCTACACTCTGATCCTTTAATATATAAGGACTATTTTTAACAAAGTCCGGTCTATAGATATATTTCTATCTAAAGATTATTCTTTCCACAAAAAAGGCGGTGGTAGAATTTAATCTACTTCATCGCCTTGATTCTTATATAATTTTTAGTCCTTGATCATTGGGTCGTGTCCTGTGTTATCTGGGTCTACTGCAAGGTCTGTCTCGTAATCTTCTGCCCTTCCCTTAATTTCTATTTCTATGGCTTCTTCCACCGCTCTTAGGATGTTTTCGTAACCTGTACATCTGCACATATTTCCTGCAAGAAGTCTCCTTAGCTCAGCTCTTTCGTATCTTTTCCCTCTCGCTACGATTTCTGTTGCCGTTACTATAAAGCCTGGTGTACAAAATCCACATTGGACTGCAGCTTGGTCGATGAAGGCTTGTTGGATGATTGAGATCGATCCGTCATCAGCAACTAATCCTTCTGTTGTCCATATGTCTTTTCCTTCAGCCCAGATTGCAAGATAAAGACAAGAGTCTACACTTTCTCCATCGATTAGGACAGAACAGGCTCCACATTCTCCTACTTCACAGCCCTTTTTCACAGAGGTTAGGCCGAAGTCGTTTCTTAGAAAATCTGTAAGAGATGCTCTTACATCGACCATTTTTTCTACAGGGATTCCATTTATAGAACATTTCACCCTCTTGTAGTTAGGCTTTTGATAACTTAGTTTAACCCTTTTGGGAGCAAATGGACCGTATTCTCTAGAGTGTTTAGTCTTCATCGTCTTCTCCTTTGTATTCTTCTAGGCTTTCTTTTAGATTTCTCCTACATATTTCATAAAGGATTTGGGTACGGAGGGCCTTGCTCGCTCTCCAGGAGTTTCTTGGGGAAAGTTCTTCTAGGGCAAGTTTGGCGAAGGCTGTGATATTTTCATCATCAAGTTTCTTTCCTATAAAATCTTCTTCAGCCTTGTAGACTCTTACAGGAACTGTAGATGCTACCCCGTAACAAGCCTTGATTTTTTCGATTTTTCCCTCATTGTCGACCTTTACCATAGTCGCACAAGAGCTTGTCGCTATATCCATGGCGTTTCTCATAGCATACTTGAAGTATTTTCCAGAATAGCCCTCGTAGTTTTCTTTCTTTATAGTAAAGCTTTTGACAAATTCATTTGGCTTTAGGTCAACTTGGCCCAGACCTATATAAAAGTCTGTAATTGGCATTGTTCTTTCACCTTCTGCACTTACTATATTTACTAAGGCGTCTAGGCAAAATAACATTGGGGCGGAGTCTGCTGAAGGAGCAGCGTTACATACATTTCCCCCGATTGTCGCAGCATTTCTAAGCTGTGGGCCTCCTGCTGTAAGGACGGCCTTTCCTAATTGGTCTATGTTTTCTTTTATGATTGGATTATCTGCTATGTGGGTGAAGGTAGCCATAGCTCCAATTTCTATAGAGCCTTCTTCATCTATTGATATTTTACTTAATTCATCTATTAGATGGATTGATAAGAGTTTTGGTGATTCGATAGATCCTTCTCTTAGCTTTACTAAGACATCTGTCCCACCTGCTATGATTTTAAGTTCAGGATCTTCTTTTAATAAGTTCGTAGCTTCTTCTATGGAGTAAGCTTCTTTTATTTCTTTGATATCGTACATTTATCCCTCCTTATAAATCATTGTCTATTAGTCCATTTTCCTTAAATAATGGGAAGAGGACGTGTGGGGTCATAGGAATCTTGTTTACTGAAATTCCAGTTGCATTTAGGACCGCATTTCTTATGGCAGGCGCTGGAGAGCATGTTGGTGGCTCACCCAAGGACTTGGTGTGGTAAGGAGATGTTGGTTCTGGGTTTTCTATAAAGTAAACCTCAAACTCTGGTGTATCCACAATCGTACCTAGCTTGTAGTCTAGGAGGTTGTTGTTTAGAATTCTTCCCTTGTCGTTATATTTCATCTCCTCTGTTAGGGCATAGCCTACTGCCATACTCATTCCTCCGTGGGCCTGGGCCTCGGCAAGTTGTGGATTGATGATATTTCCTGCATCGTGAACATTAATAAGCTTAACTACTTCAACCTTGGCAAGGTCTATGTCGACTTTAACTTCAGCAAAGCTTGCCCCAAAGGAGAAGGCATTAGTCCTGATTGTGTGGGTTGTCTCTGCTGTGATGTGTTGGTTTTCTGTCTTTAGGGTGTAGAGAGACTCTGTAGCAAGTTCCTCCATAGTAAGAAGCTTCCTGCCGTCAGTTTTCCTAACTATAGTTGAATCTACTATGTCGAGATTGTTTGGAGTAATTCTCGTCTGTAGATAGGCTTGGTCTAGGATTTTTTCCTTTAATTCCTTGGCAGTCTTGGTAATAGAAAAGCTTGCCATGTAGGTTTGTCGAGATGCGTAAGCTCCAAGACCGAATGGAGATACATCCGTATCT
>CABQOK010000057.1 GCA_902465755.1 uncultured Anaerococcus sp. | reverse complement strand
GATCCTACAAGAGCCTGGTCATGACTTTCCACGTAGGAGACTCTCTTTTCTTCTGGTCTGTGGGTTGATAGTTCATACCACATCTTGGATAAATCCCAATCTTCATCTCGTTTTTCTAGGGACTTCTCCCAGAAATCCGGCATACCCATAGCGAGCCTATAGTCAAAGCCTATTCCGCCATATTCTATAGGAAGGCACATTCCTGGCATTCCACTCATATCTTCTGCTATTGTTATAGCATCATTTTTGATTTCTCTTATAAGCTCGTTAGCAAGCTGCAAGTAGTTTATGGCTTCTATGTCTGTGTTCATGGAGAAGTATTTAGAGTATGAGTCGAAGGCTTCCCCTCTTCCGTGGTCTTTATAGATCATAGAAGTTACTCCATCGAACCTAAATCCATCAAAGTGATATTCTTCTAGCCAGTATTTTATATTTGATAGAAGAAAATGGCATACTCCTGGTTTTTTGTAATCGAATAACTTGGAATCCCAATCAGGATGATCTCCTTCATCTCCATCATGGAAAAACTGGAAGCTTGTTCCATCAAATTCATTGATGCCTTCTGCCGTGTTTTTCACAGAGTGGGAGTGAACTAAGTCCATTATCACATTGATGCCTTCCTTGTGGCAGGCGTTTACTAGTGATTTTAATTCATCATTTTCTCCATACCAAGAGCTTGGTGCAAAGAAATTCGATACTTGATAGCCAAAAGACCCATAATAAGGATGTTCTGCTATAGCCATAAGTTGGATTGTATTGTATCCATCCTTTTTTATTCTTGGTAGGACATTTTTCTCAAATTCCTTGTAGGAAGAAACCTTGCCCTCTTCTCCAGCCATTCCTATATGGGCTTCATATATCAACAAATCATCTTTTTGGATCTCGAAGTCATCATCTTCCCATTTGAACTTCTTCCTAGGATTTTGAATGAGGGCTGCATAGTCAAGATCTTCGTTTCTTTCAACTCTAGTAGCGTACAAAGGAATCCTATCTCTTATGGCTCCATTTGCATCTACCAAAACCTTAATTCTTGATTTGTGAGGGAGGGTCCTAATTCCTTTTATCTCGATTTCCCAATCTTCGTCATTCACTTTTCTTAGAGGATGGGAGTGTCTGTCCCATCCATTAAAGTCACCTATAAGGTAGAGCCCATCTGCATTAGGAGCCCACTCCCTGTATATCCAGCCAGTTTTTGTTTTGTGAAAGCCGTAGTAGTTGTGTGCGTTGGCAAATTCGGTAAGTTTATTTCCATCTCCTAAAAGTTTTTCTTTTTGTCTTTCGTAAGATTCCATCCTTAAATTAATGTCATTTTCGTAATCTTTAAGCCAAGGATCTATATTTAATATTTCCCACTTTGCCATAGCATACTCCTTACTTTCTTTTCTATAATTATTTTTCTAATACTTTTGCTGTTATCTCTTTTGGTACTTCTTCGTATCTTACAAATTCCATTGAGAATGAACCACGTGCTGATGTTTGGCTTCTAAGGTCAATCGCATAGGTTAGAACCTCTGATAGTGGTGCTTCAGCAAGGATTACTTGACTTCCGTCTGCTTGTGGCTCCATACCAAGGATTCTTCCACGTCTCTTGTTCATATCGCCCATTACATCACCCATGTTAGCATCTGGAACATTTATTTCAAGTTTCATTACAGGTTCTAGTAAGATAGGGTCTGCTTCTTCTATACCCTTTTTGAAGGCTATTTTCGCAGCAGTCTTGAAGGCTTGTTCATTTGAATCTACTGGGTGGTAGGATCCATCATACAATGTTGCCTTGATTCCAGTAACTTTATAGCCACCTAGTGGTCCTTCTGCTAGAGACTCTACTAGACCTTTTTCTACAGCTGGGAAGTAGTTTTTAGGAACTGCTCCACCGAATACTTCTTCATCAAATACGAAGTCTTCATCAACTGGTTCAAATCTGATAAATACATCTCCGTATTGGCCTGCACCACCGGATTGCTTCTTGTGTTTTCCTTGAACATCTGATTTGGACTTAATTGTTTCTCTATAAGGAATCTTGTATTCTACAACTTCTGTATTTACTGAATAGTTATCTTTTAGTTTGTCCATCAACACTTCTAGTTGGACATTGCCAAGTCCTGATAGGATAGATTGGCTTGTCTCTTGATTTCTTTCTTCCTTGAAGGTTGGATCTTCTTCAGCAAGCTTTTGTAAGGCTTCTGAGATCTTATCCTCGTCATTTTTGCTTAGGGCCTTGATGGCGAAGAATAAAACAGGTTGTGGATATTTGATTCTCTTATATTCTATTTTATTTTCCTTAGTAGCTAAGCTGTCTCCAGTTGATGCAGAATCCACCTTAGAGAAGGCTCCTATATCCCCTGCAACTAACTTATCTACCTTTATTTGTTCCTTACCTCTAAGGACAAAGAGATTTGCTACTTTCTCTTCCACGTCCTTACTTACATTATATATCTTATCGTCTTTATTTATAGTTCCTGATAGGACCTTAAAGATAGAAATTTTTCCAACAAATGGATCTGCTATTGTCTTAAAGACTACAGCAGAGAAAGGTGCATCTTCCTTTGGTTCGAAAGCTTCATAGCCTTCTTTTACCCTGTAACCTATATTTGCTGCCTCATCGTCAATTGCTGGCATGTATTTTACTATGCAATCAAGAAGAGAGGTTAGGCCGATTTGTTTTTCGCTGGAACCTGCTATTAGAGGAACTACATCTCCTTCTAGTATAGCCTTTGATAGACCCTTCATGAATTCTTCTTCTGAAAATTCTTCTCCCTCAAAGAATTTCTCCATTAGGCTATCATCTGATTCAGCAACAGCTTCTATGACTTGGTTGTATACTTCTTCAACCTCTGCCATTCTTATTTCAGGAATTTCAACTTCCTTTTTCTCATCATTTTCATAAGTGTAGGCTTTTTTATCGATTACATCGATAATACCTTCGAAATCTTTTCCTTCACCTAACATCAAGGTTAGAGGGATAATCTTCTTGCCAAATTCTATATGCAAATCTGAAACAACTTTGTTGAAGTTGGCGTTTTCTTTGTCTAGTTTATTTACGAAAATAATAGAAGGTAGGTTTATCTCTTGGGTGTATTTCCAATATTTTTCAGTTCCTACTTCTATACCATTTTCTCCATCTATTACAAAAAGTGCTGATTCTGCTGCTCTTAGAGCTTGCAAAACTTCACCTTCAAAATCAAAAAATCCAGGAGAATCTATAAAATTAATCTTGAAATCATCATATTCGATTGGAACTATTGAAGTTTGGAGGGAAATATTTCTCTTTTTCTCTTGTGCTTCATAATCCGAAACAGTTGTCCCTTCTTCAACCTTTCCCTTTTTATCGATCACACCAGTTTTAAATAATAGTGATTCTGTCAAAGAGGTCTTACCTGCTTTGGAATGACCGACTAAAGCTAAATTTCTGATTTTTGATGTGTCATAATTTTTCATATTTACTCCTTTGTGAAAACATTTATTCTTTTGTATAATAAAATGCTCTTTTTTAAATTTATACTATAATTATATAGCAAAATGAAAAAATTATCCACTAATTAGAAAATGTTTTCACAAAGTCAATGAAAAAAGCCCCAAAACAGGGGCTTAAAAGATTATTTTCTTTTTAGATAATCAAGTACAGTCAAGGACTTCCTTAATTTATCGTCTGCTATATATTTATTTATAGCTCTTAGGGTTTTCTTGTTATCTCTAGTAGAGAAAATAAAATCTCCATTGCTTTTGGTGTGAATGGCAAATCTCGTGATTTTCTTCTTAAAGATAACAGCTGCAGTCACCAGCCTAATTTCTTTCCAAGGTATTTGGATAAAATCAGCCTTGTTCCTATCATTGTAATATTCAAAAGCCCTATCGCCAACCATGACCTTACCTTGAGAAGTAAGGCCATTTAGGTTAGTGGCAGGGATAGTTAAATCGACTTTGGTATTTTGCGATTGAACCATTACATAATTCCAAAGAATCTAGCGATAATTCCTATTACAAATAGAGCGACTATTATAGCAATTGGAGATACATCTTTCTTTAGAAGTTTACAGATTCCTAGAGTTAGTAAGAGTGGTACAAGACCTGGAATTAAACTATCCAAGTTATCTTGTAGGGTTGTTACCTTTACTGGATCTAGGGCTGTGGCGCCTATGTTATGGTATTGAGTTAGGGCTTCTTTGATTCCTTCAGCTCCAGCTGGAAGAGATGCCCAATCGATATATGATCCTGGCTGTTGAGTAATCTCTGATACATTTACTGTAAAGTTGATTGATACCCATCTTTGTACAAGGGCTCCTACTATAAACATACCGAGTATTGATGCCATAAGGGTAACTCTACCTAGAAGTCCTCCAGATAGGTCTTTTGTTATTTCGTTACCTGCCTTATATCCCATCTCTTGAGTCTTCCACTCAAATATATATCTTATTAGATTCCAAAATACAAAGAATATTATTGGACCTAGTGGGTTTCCTGAAAGAGCTAGGGATGCTCCTAGAGCTCCTAGAATTGGTCTTAGGGTAAACCAGAATACTGGATCTCCTACACCTGCAAGTGGTCCCATCATACCAACCTTAACACCGTTGATTGCCGCATCATCAATTGGAGTTCCATTTGCTCTTTCCTCTTCCATAGCAAGGGTTACTCCCATTACTGGACTTGATACGTATGGGTGGGTGTTGTAGAACTCAAGGTGTCTTTTTAGGGCTAGTTTTTGATCTTCTTTGTCCTTATATAAAGCCTTGATAGCTGGAATCATTGAGAAGGCCCAACCACCATTTTGCATTCTCTCGTAGTTCCATGTTCCTTGGAGGAATTGGTGACGGTTGCATACCTTTCTACGAATAGATTGACTTAGGACAATTCTTTCTTCATTATTGTTTATATTTTCAGTCATAATTGCTCCTTTTTAATAATCGTTTATGATATCGCCTAGAGGATCGCCTGAACCTTGTCCTCCACCTTGGTTACTTGTCGCAAGATTTTTAAGAGTCATATATATAATCGCAAGTACAACACCTATAACACCAAGGCCTATTAGGGTGATTTGATCAATTGCGGCGAAGACAAAACCTAGGGCAAAGAATGGCCAAGTTTCCTTTGTGCTCATCATGTTGATAACCATGGCATAACCTACAGCTGCTACCATTCCACCACCGACTGCCATTCCTCCTGTTAGCCATTCTGGCATAGAATTTAGAGCATCAGTTACTACCTTTGGTGGGATAAAGCAAAGGATTAAAGCTGGTATTGCAATTCTAAGTCCTTGCATACATACACCCATCCAGGAAATAACTTCAATCTTTCTAAAGTCAGCGTTTTCTGCTGCTGCATCCATTCCGTGAACCATTGGTATAGCAAGAGTTCTTGCTATCATTGTAAGAAATAGTCCTGCTACAGAAAGTGGGATTGCAAGGGTTATAGCAGTATTAATCGCACTAGTTACATTCTCGCTTCCGCCTTCTAGGGCAAGCGCCATTATAATAGCACTAGCTACTGATGCGAGCGCTGCATCTGGGGCAACTGCCGCACCTACGTTTGCCCAACCGAGGGCTATTAATTGTAAAGAACCGCCCAAGATTATGCCTTCTTTTAGGTGACCTGTTACAAGACCTATTAGGGTACAAGCAACAAGTGGTTGGTGAAATTGGAATTGGTCTAAGATTCCTTCACATCCTGCAAGAAAAGCTACAAGGACGATTAAAATAACATTAAGTATATTCATAATTTCTCCTATTAATTAATATTTAATTCTCTTTTAGCTTTTTTCATCAAGTTGTCGAAGTTTTCGCTCTTGTCTGCTGGAACTTTTCTGACATCGATCTTTATCCCATGTTCTAGGATTTTGTCAAAACATTTTACATCGTCAGCATCCATAGAAACAGCATTTGTAAGGTTGATATCTCCTTGTTTGTAGGCCATTGATCCTAGATTAACCTTATCTAGCTTTCCGCCTAGTTCTAGAAATTCTAAGACATCTTGTGGTTTTTCAAACAACAATAAAGCACGAGTTGACCCAAAACGTGGATCATCCATAATCTCCTTCATCTTCCAAATAGGAATTACGTGAGCCCTAACTCCTGGAGGAGCTGCTTCCATTACCATGCTTTTTCTTAGTTCATCTTTGCTTACGCTATCACTTACTACTATGATTCTGTCAGGATTTATTGATTTGGTCCAGCTAGTAGCAACTTGTCCGTGGAGAAGTCTTGTGTCTATTCTTGCAAGACCAATATCGATCTTACCATCTCCAAGAACTGTTCCTTCTGGAATAGATCCCTTAGGGATATTATCTTCCTTAACTTCTGCAATAGCTTCTTCTACTGGATTAAGCTCTTCCGGCTTAATCTTAACTCCTTCTTTGGCTGATCCTACTATAGCCTTTGCTATATCGTGAGATTTCTCTGCAGTAAATCTCTCGCTTAAAGCTTCTATGACCATAGGAAGGTTCATACCAGCAACAATTGCCCATTTATCCTCATTTCCCTCAAATAAATTTGAGCTTTGGTTAAATGGTGTACCGCCCCAAAGGTCAACCAAGAAAAGAATCTCTTCAGTGTCTAACTTTTCAATGGCTTTTTCGAGATTTGCTCTAAAATCATCGGGCCCCATTGAAGGAAGTAGGCATACTGATTCGAATTTTTCTTGCTCGCCAAAGATCATTTGAGCGGATTCTTTGATACCATCGGCAAAACCGCCGTGGCTTGCGAGTATTATTCCTACCATACGAACTCCTTTCTTTCTAATAATACATTCGTACCATATCTATATTATAACACTTTGCACAAGAATCTATAAATCATTTAATCATTTGGGAAATCTATAGCAGCAAACTTCCTAGCTTCTGTCAAAATCCAGGAAGTATCAAGACTTATCTCAGAAAGTGATCTTGCCTTTTTCATATCCCTTTGACTTATGATTTGTTGAAACTGTCTAAATTCATAGACCATCCTGTGACAAGGTTGATTTAAGTTTACTTCTCTGAAAATATTCTTTCCAGATTCTTTAATCCTAAAGGATGAAAAAGAATTGATAGCGTCAGTTATTTCTATAGTTCCCCTATCTGTTTGAATGGTATTAACTAGACTTGCATCTGAGTCCTTACTACCGATAGCAATAGCCTTAAAGTCTCCATAGTCTAGGTAAAGGATGCCTGATGTATCTATTCCTTTTTCCATATTAGGAAAATACTTTACATCTTTAGGCTTTCCAAAAAGCATAGATAGGTAGTCCACATTATAGAAATTGATATCCATAAGAGCTCCACCATTCATAGACCTATCAAAAACTGGAGCGATATCTCCTTCTTTGAATCTATTGTATCTAGAAGAATATTGGGAATAGTTGAAAGAGACGATTTTTATCTCTCCTAACTTCTTAAGCTCATCTCTTACAGCTAGAGCATTAGGGATAAATCTATGACTTGCTGCCTCAAGAACAATGACTCCCTTGGCAAAGGCCCTCTCAAAGATATCCTTACTCTCTCTTAAGTTTCCACAAAAAGGCTTCTCGCAAATAATATCCTTGCCTAATTCGATTGCGTAATCCATAACTTCATAGTGGAGGATATTTGGAAGAGCGACATAGACTACTTCTACATTCTCATCTTCTATTAATTTTCTATAATCCAAATAAAACTTATCAATATTATATCTTGTAGAAATCTCTCTTAATTTATCCTCGCTTCTTTTGGTAGCTGCAATGGCTACAAGGTCAATTCCTTGGGTATCCCTTACAAAAGATAAAAATTCGCCGA
>CABQOK010000056.1 GCA_902465755.1 uncultured Anaerococcus sp. | reverse complement strand
CATCTACAACAAAGACTTCTCAGATTTAAGCCTTGATGAAATAAAAGACGGAAGGGAAATTACTTTCAGTCTATCAAGGGCAAAAATAAATGAAAACTCCGGCAAACTAACAAATGGTAACTATGAAAATATCGAAGAATTTACCTTGTCTTCAAAATAAGAAATTAAAAATCGGCCAGTTAAGGTCGGTTTTTAATGGCGAAATATAGTACAGAATTTAAATATAAATTAGTAAAAGAATATCTTGAAAGTAAGATAAGCTACAATGAATTAGCTAAAAAATACAGTATCCGAGATAAGAAAACTATTAGAGTGTGGGTTAATGCTTACGAATCTCAAGGTTATGATGGACTAAAAGTATCAAGAAGGAATAATAGTTACTCTTTAGAGTTTAAATTAAAAGTAGTAAAATTGTACTTAACTGGAGAAATGTCCTATCAAAGCATCGCTAATGAAATGAAAATCAATAACCCAAGCATAATAGTTAGATGGGTAAAAGAATTTAGAGAAGAAGGAATTGAAGGACTAAAACCTAAAAAGAGAGGGAGGCCTTCAAAAATGGAAAGAGATGGTAAGAAGAAACCTATTAAAAAAACTGAAATTAAAGAAGATATAAGTGAAATAGAAAAACTAAGAGAAGAAAATTACCACCTTCAAATGGAAGTAGAAATTCTAAAAAAAAAGATTCAATTCTCTCAAATGACAGAATCAGAAATAGACGAATATCTAAGATCATTAAATCACTAAGAGATAAATTTAAACTAAAAGACTTGTTAGAATATTTCAAAATGCCAAAATCAACCTACATGTATTGGCAAAAACGCTTAGACAGACCAAATAAGGATGAGCATCTAGAGAGGAAAATAATAGAAATTAGAAAAGATAATCCAAACTATGGATATAGAAGAATCACAGGTATATTGAGAAGACAAGGGCTACTAATAAACAAGAAGAAAGTACAAAAACTAATACAAAAATTAAAACTTCAAGTAACAAACTTCTCAAGGAAAACAAGAAAATATTCATCATACAAAGGAACAATAGGTAAAATTGCCGATAATGAAATAAATAGAAAATTCAAAATAGAAATGCCATATACACAAATAACAACAGACACAACAGAATTTAAATACTTAGAAAAAGACAAAAAAGGAAATTACCAAGTAAAAAAACTTTACCTAAACCCATATCTAGATATGTACAATAGTGAAATCATAAGCTATGAAATATCAAAGAAACCGACACTAGAACCAATACTAAAAGCTTTAGATGAAGCAATAGAAATAACAAGTGTGAACAAGAGTAATAGAATATTTCATTCAGACCAAGGATGGGCCTATCAAGTAAAACAATATACATCAAGACTAGACGATGAAGGAATAACCCAGTCAATGTCAAGAAAAGGAAACTGTCTAGATAACTCACCAATGGAAAACTTCTTTGGGATATTAAAACAAGAAATATACTATGGAAATAAATTCTATTCATATGAAGAATTAAAAGAAACATTAGAAGAATATATCGAATATTACAATAAATACAGAATAAAAGAAAAGTTAGGATATTTAAGTCCGGTGGAATATAGAGAAAAGAATGCGGCTTAAAAAAATCCACCCCTAGGGGTGGAAAGTAATAAACTAATACCAGAACTAGTAAACCACCAGTCCTGGTATTAGGTCCAACTTTTTGGGGTCACCTTATGTCTAGACTTTGGGGTTAGACTTTAATAATTAATTATCACATCGACTTGTTCTTCTAGGACGTCCTTGTTGTGTTTGGTCTCTGAAGAATAGGCAAATATTAGGCCTTCGTCGTCGATCTCTAGTTTTTTCATGATTTGTTTAATATGTTTTTGGGTCTGGCTTTTCTTAATCTTGTCAAACTTGGTTGCGATTACAAAGCCTGTAAAGCCCGTTTCTCTTATCCAATCATACATCTGCTTATCAAGAGCTGTTGGCTCGTGTCTAATATCAACTAGGAGGAAGACTTCTCTTAGGGCTTCCCTTTGGTGGAGATATTCGTTAATTAGCTTATCCCACTTGGCCTTCTCCTTCTTGCTGACCTTGGCATAGCCGTAGCCTGGAAGGTCTACTAACCTAAACTTATCATTTATCCTATAAAAATTGATAGTCCTGGTCTTTCCTGGGACAGAGGAAGTCTTGGCAAGCTTTTTTCTTCCGAGGAAGGAATTGATAAAGGAAGACTTACCTACATTACTTCTTCCTACAAAGGCAAGCTCAGGCAAGTCTTCCCTTGGCCATTGCTCCCTAAAGCCTGCAACTTGTTCTAGTTCAATGTTTTTTATCTTCATACTAGGGCCTTTTCTATTACTTCAGCTACCTTGGAGACTGTGATAAAGTTAATCTTATCTCTGATCTCTTTTGGTATATCTTCTGTATCTCTTTCATTTTCTTTTGGAATTATGACGTTTTTGATTCCGTAGGAGTAGGCTGCTAGGGCCTTTTCCTTAAGGCCTCCTATTGCTAAGACATTGCCACGAATTGTGACTTCTCCAGTCATCGCTATATCGCTTCTTACCTTCTTACCTGTAAGGGCTGATACCATAGCGGTTGTCATAGTGATTCCTGCAGAAGGACCGTCTTTTGGTGTTGCTCCTTCTGGGAAATGGACGTGGATGTCCTTATTTTCGTAGAACTTCCCACGGATTCCAAGACTCTGTTGGTTCGACCTAATGTAGGCCATGGCTACTTGGCCGGATTCTTTCATAACATCTCCCAGAGAACCTGTCATTTCGACATTGCCTTTACCTTCCATGACATTTGCCTCAACAGCCAGCATGGTTCCACCAACAGAAGTCCAAGCTAGTCCATTTACAAGGCCTACTTGGTCTTCTTTTTCTATAGCATCATCGAGGAATCTCTCCCTGCCTAGGTATTTTGTGTAATTTTGCATAGAAACACGAACCTTATCCTTACCAGCTAGGATTTCTTTGACTGCCCTTCTACAAATCTTGGCAATTAGTCTTTCAAGTTCTCTGACCCCTGCCTCTCTGGTGTAGTTTTTGATGATTTTTTCAATTACTGCATCTGATATAGTAATTTCATCTTCCTTAAGACCATTGTTTTCCATCTCTTTAGCCACTAGATATTTCTTGGCTATGGATTCTTTCTCACTTATTGTATAGCCTGATAGGTCTATTACTTCTAGCCTGTCGTAGAGGGCATCAGGGATTTCATTGGCGTCATTTGCTGTTGTGATAAAGAAGACATCTGAAAGGTCGAAAGGAATATCTAGGTATCTATCGATAAACTTATCGTTTTGTTCTGGGTCAAGGACTTCTAGGAGGGCACTTGATGGATCTCCCCTAAAATCTGACCCTAGTTTGTCGATCTCATCTAGGAGAAAGACAGGATTTTTGACATTGATCCTGTCGATATTTGCAAGGACCCTTCCTGCCATAGCTCCGACATAGGTCCTTCTGTGTCCTCTGATTTCTGATTCATCGGTCACTCCACCGAGTCTCATAGAGACAAACTTCCTATCAAGAGCTCGGGCTATGGACTTGGCTATAGATGTCTTTCCGACACCAGGAGGTCCTACTAGACAAATCACAGATCCCTTGGAGTTCTTGTTCTTTTGTCTAACTGCTATAGATTCTAGGATTCTTTCCTTTACATCGCTAAGTCCGTAGTGGTCTTCGTCTAGGATTTTCTCTGCCCTATTGATGTCTATTACATCCTTGCTAAGCTTATTCCAAGGAAGGGATACCACAAAGTCAAGATAAGCAGACAAAACTCCATAGTCTGGACTCATCTCTGGTAGGGAGTCGATTCTTTCGATATCCTTCTCTAGTGACTTCTTGCTTTCCTTATCAAGCTTTATAGCCTTTATTTTTTTCCTATAATAGTCAGCCTCAGACTTGGCCTCTCCGTTATTTTCATTGATTTCTTTCTTTAGGACTTCCATCTTCTCTCTTAGATAATAGTCCTTTTGGCTCTTGTTGATATTATCTTGAACCTGTTTTTCTATCTCCTTAGATAGCTTCTTAAGGCTAATTTCCTTAGTGATTATCTCATGGAGGGCTAGCATCCTCTTTTCTGTGTCGATAGTCTCGAGTATTTGGTAATATTCCTTCGGAGCAAGCTCTAGGTGGAAGGTTATCACATCAACTAGCCTGTGGAAGTTATCAATCTCTATGAGACTGTAGGCTATTTCATCAAGGGCATTGTTATCAAGGCTGATATATTCCTTGAAGTCATCTATCAAGATCTTCTTTAGGGATAGGAGATTTTCCTTATCTTTTTCCTCTTCCTCCCTGTAGTGGTACTCGCTTACAGTAGCTTTTAGAAAGCCCTCGGATACCTCTAGATCATCAAGTCTTGCCACTCCTTTTGGATCTACAAAGACTCTTGTCACACCATTTGGAAGCTCGAAGGTATCTTTTATGCTTGCTACTATACCAAATTCGTAGAGGCCTTCCTTTTTGGGATTGTCATCGAAGACATCCTTTTGGTTTACCAAAAACAGATTGGTATTTCTAAGCCTTGCATCTTCAACTGCATTTACCGAAATACTTCTTTTGGCATCGAAACTTAGGAAGGTAGTTGGCATTGGCCAGTAGCCCCTTAGGGCTATAAGAGGATATTTATTTTCACTTATTTCATAAACATCTGTCATCTTTTACCTCGCTATAAAATGGGGTTGTTGCAAATTTATGAATACTATCGTCATTCATTAAGCATAATCTTTCATCAAAAAGCTAAGTTAATGATACCTGGACGATTGTTCATTCGGCAACAACCCCATCTTTCTATCTTTTCTTATAAACTAATTTTTCCTTATCATCTATAGACTCTTTTGTAACAATAACTTCTTCTAGATCATCTATTGAAGGAATTTCAAACATGAGATCTAGGAGGAGATTTTCCATTATGGTCCTTAGTCCTCTGGCACCAGTCTTTTGATTGTAGGCCTTTTCGGCAATCTTTTCTAATGCCTCATCCTCAAATGTAAGCTTAACACCATCTAGTTCGAAGAGCTTTTGGTATTGTCTTACGAAGGAGTTTTTTGGCTCCTTTAGGATTTTGACTAAAGAGTCAACTTCTAGAGCATCAAGGCTTACCACTATAGGCACCCTTCCTATAAATTCCGGAATGAGTCCGTACTTAAGGAGGTCTTCTGTATTAACTTCCTTAAGGCTTGCGCTAGCGTTTCTTGTAACACTTGCCCCAAAGCCTATGGTCTTTTCAGAAAGTCTCCTACTTATTATATCTTCAATTCCATCGAAGGCCCCGCCTAGGATAAAGAGAATATTTGTCGTATCTACTTGAATATACTCTTGGCTAGGGTGCTTCCTTCCTCCTTGAGGAGGGACATTTGCTTCTGTTCCCTCAATTAGTTTAAGGAGGGCTTGTTGGACACCTTCACCAGACACATCACGGGTTATAGATGGATTTTCGCTTTTTCTTGTGATCTTATCTATCTCATCTACATAGATAATTCCACGTTCTGCTATATCGATATCGTAATCTGCGGCTTGGACGAGTTTTAGGATAATATTTTCCACATCCTCACCTACATAACCTGCCTCAGTAAGACTTGTCGCATCTGCTATAGCAAAAGGTACATTTAGCTTGCGAGCAAGAGTTTGAGCAAGGAGGGTCTTTCCTGAACCAGTTGGACCTAGCATTAATATATTTGATTTTTGTAGCTCTATCTCGCTATCTTCTTCATTGCTATTAATTCTTTTGTAGTGGTTATATACTGCAACAGAGAGGGTCTTTTTGGCATCATCCTGGCCTATAACATAAGAGTCTAGGAATTCCTTTATCTCTTTTGGTGTTGATAGGTCGATATCAGCCGAAAACTCACTTGACGAATTAGTCTCTTGGGCTATAATCTCGTGACATAAGTCGACACATTCGTTGCAAATATAAGCATTAGGACCAGCTATAATTCTTTTAACTTGTGAGCTATCCTTGCCACAAAAAGAACATCTTATTTCTTTTTGTTCGTAATCAGACATTTATTCCTACTTACTTTCAATTACTTTATCGATTAGACCATCCTCTAACGCTTCAGCCGCGGTCATAGCAAAGTCCCTATCGGTATCTTTTTCTATCTTCTTTAGACTTTGTCCTGTATTATCAGAAAGGATTTTGTTTAGTCTTTCTTTTATCTTAATTATTTGTTCAGCTTGTATAACAATATCGCTAGCTTGTCCTTGGGCTCCACCAGAAGGTTGGTGGATCATGATGTTTGAGCTAGGTAGGGAGTATCTTTTTCCCTTTGCTCCTGATGATAGAAGGACTGCCGCCATTGATGCAGCTTGACCTATACAGATTGTGGATACATCAGGTTTGATGTAGTTCATTGTATCGTATATAGCAAGTCCGCTTGTTACAACTCCGCCAGGAGAGTTGATATAAAATTGGATGTCCTTATCAGGATCTTCGCTTTCTAGAAATAGTAGTTGGGCTATGATTATATCAGATATTTCATCACGAACTTCACCTGATAGGAAGATTATCCTGTCTTTTAGAAGTCTTGAATATATGTCATAGGCTCTCTCGCCTCTATTTGTTTGTTCTACAACTGTTGGTACTAAATAATTTTTAGGAATCATTTTATCTCCTTATCTAAATGGAGCTTATTTATCTTCGCCTTCCTCGTGGTCGTGACCAACTTCTCCAACTGCCTTGTGGTATTCTTCGTGAGGAAGAGCTTTGGCGTTTTCTGTAAGAAGTTCAACTGCTTTTCTTCTCATGATGTTTTCTTCTAGAGTCTTATCAGAGATGTTTTTAGCGAAAAGTTCTTTGAATTTCTCAAGATCATCTACTCCATAATTTTCTGCTGCTTCTTTGATTTCGTTTTCTTTTTCTTCTTCTGTAACTTCTATACCTTCTTTAAGAGCAACTTCGTCTATAACGAGATTTGCCTTAACTCTAGCTTCTGCTTGAGCTCTGTATTGGTCACGGATTTGGTTGATATCCATCTTTGTCATCTCGATATATTGAGCTAGGGTAATACCCATTTGTTGAAGTCTTTGATCTAGGTTTTGTAGTTCGTAGTCGATTTCAGCATCAACCATTGGTCTTGGTGCGCTTACTTCAGATTTCTTAACTAGAGCTTCGATTGCTTGGTTTTGGATTAGGTTTTTAGCGTAATCTTTTTTCTCTTCAGCAAGTTTTTCTCTTAGGTTGTTTTTTAATTCGTCAAGTGTGTCGAATTCTGAGATGTCTTTTGCGAATTCATCGTCTAGTTCTGGAAGCTCTTTTCTAGTAATTGAGTTGATTTCAACTTCAAACTTAGCATCCTTTCCTTGGAATTCTTTTGCTTGGTAATCTTCTGGGAAGGTTACGTTAACGTCGAACTTATCTCCAACCTTGTGGCCTGCTACTTGTCCTTCAAAGCCTTCGATAAAGGTATTTGATCCAAGAACTAGGTCGTAATTTTCTGCCTTACCGCCTTCGAATCTTTCTCCATCAAGGAAACCATCAAAGTCGATATTTGCTGTATCGCCTTCCTTAGCTTCGCCATCTTCAACTGGAACCAGTCTTGCGTTTTCATCTTGTTGTTTCTTAAGCTCTGCTTCTACATCTTCATCTGTTACTTCACTAGATACTTCTTCAACGATTAGTTCTGAATAGTCCCCTAGTTCTGGGTGTGGTTTTGTTTCAACTTCAACCTTGAATGTGATATCTTTTCCTTCTTCGATATCGTCGAGGTCTACAGATGGTTGGTCGATTACTTCAAGGCCAAGTTCTTCTACAGCTTTTTCGTATGGTGTAGGGAAAACTATCTTGATTGCT
>CABQOK010000055.1 GCA_902465755.1 uncultured Anaerococcus sp. | reverse complement strand
TATAATCCTATCCGTAAGTATCTCCCATCCTTTTCCCCTATGGGAATTTGGAGATTTTTCTCTGACTGTAAGGACGGTATTTAAAAGCAAAACTCCTTGCTTAGCCCACTTAGTCAAGTCTCCATTATCTGGTATAAAAAGACCCAAATCATTATTAAGTTCCTTATATATATTTAGCAAGGATGGTGGTATGGGTACATCCTTTTTTACAGAAAAAGAAAAACCGTGTGCTTGCCCCCTACCATGGTAGGGATCTTGTCCTAAAATCACAACTTTGGTATCATCATAACTTACATATTTGAGTGCATTAAATAGATCATACATATTGGGATATATATTATAGTGCCTATATTCATTGATCAAGAACTTTCTTAGATTTTTGTAATAAGGCTTATCCCACTCTTCTTTTAATAATTGATCCCAATCATTTCCAATTTGTACACTCATTATTTATCCCCATGGAATATTATGTATATGATCATAAGGACACAACCTAGTGTTACCAAAATATCAGCGACATTAAATACCGGAAATTTCACAAAAGAAAACTCTATAAAATCTACTACATATCCTTGGATAAGCCTATCATAGAAGTTACCTATGGCTCCAGATATAATCATTGCAAGCGATATATTGAGTATCCTTGGACTTGTTTTTATATTTTTAACAAAATAATAAAGCAAATATATTACAATTGCACTTGTAAGTATTATAAATACCATCCTCTTATCTTGTAAGATTCCAAAAGCCGCCCCCCTATTTTCAAGGTAGGTTAAATTAAACAACTTGCCATCTATATTTTTTGCCATTAAGTTGTTAACTGCATAAATTTTTGTGAGCCTATCAATTACAAGGCCCAATATTATAATTATTAAATATATCATACTAATTTCCTATATTCTATGTGATAGTTTCCTTTTTTGCTAAGTCCTTTTATCCTATCAAAGATAAATCTTCCTTCTTTTCTGATAGATAAGATAGATCCTTCATCAACATTATAGCTCGGATCTGTTATCGTTTGATGATCAACCTTCACAAGCCTATTATTTATCAAAATCTTAGCCTTAGACCTAGAAGTATTTACGAGGCTAGAAACTATATTATCTAGTCTTAATGAAGAGATAAAGCTAGTAGATGAAATATAATCTTCTTTTGCTTTATTTAATTTACATTCCTCTTTGATTTCAATGTGTATGCCCTCTTTTTTTATCTTACTTAAATTATATTTAATAAAATCTGCTTCTTCTTCCAATACAACAAATTCTACGGAATTTTCTAATATAGATATATCACCAATACTATTTCTATCAATTCTCATATGGATTAAGGCACCTAATACATCAGGATGCTTGATATCACTACTGTCAAAACTAAGAACTTTTATATAATTACTCTCTTCTATAGGGAGATAATAGTAATTTGCTACAAAGATTTTTCTTTCGCATTTATCATTACCACCAACAAATACGATATCTATATTATTAATTCTAGCAATATCTTTTATAACTTTCCTCTCAAATGGATCGAGAAAGAAACTAGATACTTCTTTCTTGGTGTAAAAACCTCTCTCCAATATAGATATAGCTTTCTTTATGTTGGATTTCTTAGCTTTGTCCTTAACAAAGTTCAAATTATATTCTAAACTCATAAAAAATAAAGATCGATTTTTTAGATCGATCTATAATTGATTATAATTTCCTTCAGAGATTTGGTCAGTAACAGCCGGATCGATTTGTATGCCATTAGGGCTTATAACAAATATTCCTTTTGTAACTTTCTCAACAGTACCACTTAAAGCATAGACGGCACCACTTACAAAGTCAAAGATTTGCCTTCTTGTATCTGATTCAACCATCTCTAAGTTTAGGACAACTACCTTTTTGTTAAGGATATCATCAATTACTTTTGGTGCGTCTGTTTCATAATCTAATGGTTCTTGAATTGAAATTCTCATTGTATTTGATCCAGCAAAATTTTTATCACTCATTTTAACTACATTATCTCCTCTTCTTGATGATCTAGAACTCTTAAACGAAGAATTATTCTTAAAGCTATCTTGAAATGATGGCTTGAAACTTTCATCACTTTCTTCACTCTTAAAGTCTGAGTCAGAAAAATATGATTTATAAGTTTCGTCCTTCTCAGATACATTATTATCTTCTTCTTTTGTTTCTTCTTCTAAATCGTCGTAATACAACTGATCCTCATCGTAATCATCGTATTTGTCGTCAATACCTATAAATTCTTTAAACCTATCTAACATAATTACTTCCTTTGCGTTTTTTTATCTCTCTATTACATTATATCTTAATAAGAAGAATATTTCGAATTTAATATTCATTTTTTAAGTCTCTAGCCATCAAATCCTTAACGGATTGATGAGCTGACTTTCCTTCAAATAAAACCTTGTAGATTTCATAAGTAATAGGCATCTCAATATTTTTTTCTTTAGAAAGTTCATAGACTGCTCGAGTAGTAGGAATACCTTCTACGACCATCTTTACCTTAGCTATGCTATCTTCAATGCTATATCCTTCACCAACAAGCTTACCAGCCCTATAATTTCGCGAAAGATTGCTAGTGGCCGTAACAATGAGATCTCCAATTCCTGAAAGCCCATTTATTGTTTTCTCATCTGCTCCGAAACTATTCGCAAATCTTTCCATCTCATGAATTCCCCTTGTTATAAGAGCTGCTTTAGAGTTATCTCCATAAGATAAGCCGTCGGCCATTCCAATGCCAAAGGCAAGTATATTCTTGATACTTCCTCCTATCTCAACTCCAATAACATCTGTAGATGTATATACCCTAAAGTAATCTCTATTAAATATATTTTGAATCTTCTTGGCAAACTTTATATCATTTGATGCACAAACAAGTGTCGTTGGCATCCCTTTTATTACTTCTTCTGCATGGGAAGGTCCGCTTATAATAGCATAATTTATATCTCCTAATATATCTTCCAATATTTCTGAGATTCTAAAGTGAGTATTAAGTTCCAATCCCTTTGATAGATTTATTATCACTTTGCTCTTATCAAAAAAGGGATCGAGATTTTCATAAACGCTTCTTATACTCTGAGTTGGAATAGCGTTTACTATATATTTATTTTCGAAAAGTTCTTCAACATTTGCCGTAGCTCTTATGTTTTCTCTTAATTTCTTGTCAGGAAAATACTTAGTATTTATGTGATTTTCATTAATGGAGTTAACTACATTTATATCTCTAGCATACATAATAACATCTTGATTTTCGCTTAGGAGATTTGCAATGGCAGTAGCCCAACTACCTGACCCTATAATAGATATTTCCATAAGACTCCTTAAAATATTTTCTTCTCTTCGCCTAACTTTAATCTTCTTATATTATCCTTATGCTTGAAAACTACCAAAGATGCTATCAAAACAATAGCTAAGCTTAGATAGCTGATATTATATCTAAATACTGAAAGAACAGCTGCAATTATGGCTGTTGTTATAGATGATAAAGAAACTATCCTAAATATAAGAACCAAAACAATGAATATTGCTAGAAGTGCTAAAGCAAATCTATAGTCTATTGTAAGAAGTGCTCCAAACGAGGTGGCAACACCCTTACCGGATTTAAACTTGAGTATAAAGCTATACATATGTCCTATTACTACAAAAAACATAGCTACAGCCTGACCTAACTCTCCTCCATATTTTCCCCCTAGATAGCAAGCGAGGCTACCCTTTAGGAAATCGAAAAGGAAGGTAGTAAATCCAGCAAATTTTCCAAAGTTTCTTAAAGCATTTGTAGCTCCTACGTTACCTGAACCAAGTCTTCTTAAATCTGTTTTAAAAAATATCTTTCCAATTATAAAACCAAAAGGAACAGAACCTAATATATAGGATAATAAAGCGATTAGTAAGATCATTTTTACTCACCTTTTTGTTTAAAAACAAAACTAAACGGTACACCAACAAGACTATAATTTTGCCTTATTTGATTTTCTAGATATCTAGTATATGAGAAGTGAACAAGGTCTCTATCGTTTATGGAAAGCATAAACTTTGGAGGTGCTGTAGATACTTGTGACATATAATATATCTTAAGTCTCTTACCCTTATCTTGAGGTGGTGGATTTAATAATATCGCATCTTGTAAAATATTATTTAAAACACCAGTTTTAATTCTCGTATGATAATTGTTAGAAACTATCTCAAATAATTCTAATAATTTATCAATTCTTTTATTTTCTAGAACTGAAATAAATACTATTGGAGCATAAGGAGCAAATGATAGTGTTTCTCTAATGTCCATTTCTAAATTTCTCATGGTATTTGTCTCTTTATCAACCAAATCCCACTTGTTTACTGCTATTATTATTGCCTTTTTTTGATTGTGAGCGTATCCAGCAATTTTAGCATCTTGTTCGGTTACCCCAACATTTGCATCAATCAAGAACAAACATATCTCTGAACTATCGACAGCATCGAAGGTCCTTTGATTCGCATAGTATTCTACGTTTTCTTTGACCTTTGATTTTCTTCTAAGTCCCGCTGTATCAATAAGAACATAATTTTGGTCATTATATTGCCAGTAGCTATCTACAGCGTCTCTAGTAGTTCCCGCAATATCTGTAACTATCATTCTTTCTTCATTTAATAATAGGTTGACTAGGGAGGACTTACCGGCATTTGGCTTCCCAATAATAGCGATTCTTGTTTCATCTTCTACTTGATCAAAAGAAGAAAAGTCGATGAAAGAAACGATCTTATCTAATAAATCTCCTAATCCCTTACTTTGCTCAGCAGAAATCATTGACATATCGTCAAAGCCAAATTGATAAAAGTCGTATATGTCATCAGGGATTTTGAATGAATCTAGTTTATTAGCGACTATTATAACTGGCTTATTATATTTTCTAATTTCGTTTGCTATATCAACATCGTAAGGATTGACTCCCTCCTTGCCATCTACAACAAAAAGAATCAGATTTGTCTCCATGAGGGCTTTTTCTACTTGGGATTTAATCTCAGTATTCATTACTTCCTTATTGGAAATATCGAGACCACCTGTATCGACTAGCAAGAATTCGTTGTTTTGCCACTCAACCTTATCTACAATCCTATCCCTTGTTACGCCAGATACGTCTTCAGTGATTGATTTTCTCTTGCCTACAAGTCTGTTAAATAAAGTGCTTTTTCCAACATTTGTCCTTCCGACAAGAGTTACTATCGGCATTTTCATATTACTTCTCCATATACTGGAAATCTTTTAGTTAAGCTTTCTACTTCTTTTCTAATATTTTCCACAGTATCTTCTTTCTTCAAAGTTTTCTTAATCAAGTCAACTATAGTTTCCATTTCAGCTTCCCTCATCCCTCTTGTAGTAACTGCAGCAGTTCCTATTCTTAATCCACTTGTTATATTAGGAGATAATTCTTCTCCTGGGATGGTATTTTTATTGCTTGTAATATAGACTTCATCGAGTAAGTTTTGTGCCTCTATTCCAGTAATTCCCATATTTCTTAAGTCTAAAAGCAATAGATGGTTGTCAGTTCCTCCAGAAACTAAATCAAATTTATTCTTTTTGAAGGATACTTCCATCTGTTTTGCATTTGCCTTTACTTGTTTTATATAAGTTAACCAGCTAGGGTCTAAATTTTGCTTAAATCCAATAGCCTTCGCTGCAATAATATGCTCTAACGGACCTCCTTGAAGTCCAGGAAAAACTGCCTTATCAACTTTCTTGGCCCATTTTTCCTTACAAAGGATGATTCCTGACCTTGGACCTCTTAGTGTTTTGTGGGTGGTTGAGGTTACTACATCACAAAAATCAATAGGTGACATGTGCTCACCACAAACTACAAGTCCTGCAATGTGTGCAATATCTGCCATTAATAGAGCCCCGACATTATCAGCGATTTGCCTAAATTTCTTAAAATTTATTTCTCTAGGATAAGCACTTGCCCCACAAACTATAAGTTTAGGCTTAATCTCTCTAGCAAGATCTAAAACATGATCATAATCTATAAGACCTGTTTCCTCGTCAACTCCATAATGATAAAAATCATATCTTCTTCCAGAGTGATTGACCTTGGAACCATGAGATAAGTGACCACCTTCATCTAAGTTCATAGAAAGAACCTTATCCCCATCTTCTAAGAGCGCAAAATAGGCAGCTGAATTTGCATCGGAACCTGAGTGAGCTTGGACATTAACATGATCAGCCCCAAATAGGGACTTGGCCCTATCTATGGCTAATTGCTCTATGATATCAATATTCTCACATCCACCGTAATATCTTTTTCCCGGAAGTCCTTCAGCGTACTTGTTTGTGAGGATACTCCCATCAGCTTCTAATATTGCTTTTGGTACATAATTCTCAGATGCAATAAGTTCAATATTTCTTTCTTGTCTTTGAAGCTCTTTTATCAAGGCATGATAAACTTCTGGATCGAACTTTTCTATTTCTGAATAATTCATTATGCCTTTCTCACTCTCATCATATTTTTATTCTTAACATTTTTATCTAGTTTCTTCATAAAAATAATTGATATAGCGAAAAATATTGCTACTGATATCAATGTCAATAGATTAATATCCATAGATGTGTTTTTTAGAAAAATATTAGGAATAAGGGCTCCCATCAACATCATAACTACTGGTACAATATATACAGTAGCTGTTAATTTGCTTACTTCGCTTGAAGATCCTTCAATAATAACATGATCGCCTTTTTTAAGATCTTCATATGAGAAAAGCTCAATTTCTGTAGTTTTTTTCTCAGCACAAGAGCCTTTGGCAGCACATGCTCCACATGCCCCGTTCCTAAAAATCTGTACTTTTAAATTTCCCTTGTTATTATCGATTACTATTCCTTCTTTTCTAACTGTATCCATAAAACCTACCTTAATCTTATATTTAATTCATCCAAAGCTTTCCCATCAACAAGACTTGGTGCTTCTGTCAATGGACATGTAGCAGACTGTGTCTTAGGGAAAGCAATAATATCCTTTATATTGTCTGTTTTTGCAAAAAGCATTACTAACCTATCAAGACCGTATGCTAGACCTGCATGTGGTGGCGTTCCATATTGGAGAGCTTCTATGAAGAAGCCAAATTTATTCTTTATATCTTCATCACTTAACTTAAGTGCTTCAAATACTTTTTCTTGAAGATCAGAATTGTTAATTCTTACAGATCCTCCTCCCATCTCATCACCGTTTATAACAATGTCATAAGCTTGAGTTCTTACTTTTTCAGGTTCAGTTAATAGCAAGTCTATATCTTCTTCATTTGGCATTGTGAATGGATGGTGTTGAGAAACATATCTGTCTTCTTCCTCGCTATATTCGAACATAGGGAAGTTCACAACCCAGCAAAGAGCGTATTCTTTTTCAATCAGATTATTATCTTTTGCTACTTTTCTTCTAAGAGCTCCCATAGCTTCAAGAACTGTTTTATCCTTATCTGCTCCAATTAAGATCAAATCACCATCTTCCATTCCAAGCTTATCTTTAAGTCCTTCAATTATATCATCTGTTAAGAACTTCTTTATTGATGATTGCATATTATCAGAGTATTTGATATAAGATAAACCTTTAAGACCATAATCTTTAACAAAATCTGTTAATTTATCTAATTGTTTTCTTGAATAATTATCTGCAATATTCTTAAAATTTATTGCTCTTACAGATCTACCATCTTTTGTATTGTCAGCAAAAACTTTAAAGTCGCTACTAGCAAATAAACTACTTATATCATTAATTTTATAACCATATCTTAAATCTGGCTTATCAGATCCGTAAGAACTTATAGCTTCTGAATAATCCATCCTATCTATAGGTAATTTTAAGTCATAGTCAGTATATTTATCGAACAACTCCTTTAATAAGCCTTCATT
>CABQOK010000054.1 GCA_902465755.1 uncultured Anaerococcus sp. | reverse complement strand
GAGGTCCCTATAGGTTAGAAGCTGCTTTGTATATTTGTCAAGCCTTTTATCATCAAAAGATCCTGTCTTTAGATCCATTATGGAAGAATCTTCTAAGATAAGGTCGATATTTCCTTGAAGGATATAGAAATCTCTATCCGCCTTATAATTTGCCTCACTTAAGCTTACATCAAAGCCCCTGTTTAGTAGATTTGAAACTGGCTCAATGTAGCCCTTATTTTCCCACAAGAACCTTGTCATGTCCTTCTTGTCAAAGGAAGGAGAGTAGATATATTGAGCTAGATTGTGGACCTTTGATCCAAAGATTAGGCTTTGCGTCTTCTTAGTCCTGAAGGAAAGTTTCCTTACAAATTTATACTTTAGGGGGCAGGTCATATAGACATCTATATCTGTAGTAAAGGCTAGGATTTTCTTATCCTTTTTTATCTCATCCATCTTAAAGTCAATGGAACTGAGCTTAGATGAGGAATCGAGGGAATTTGCAAAGTTTTTTATTCTCTTATCTCTCGAATTATCCAAAAGAACCAAGAGGTTTTTGGCCCTGGTGAAAGCCGTATAATATTTCCTATAGAAATCTAATTCCTTTTTCTCTAGGCTATCTTTTTCTACGAACCTATCAGTAAACTTATCATAATCCCTTCTTGGATAATCTCCAAGGCTTGATACAAATACAGCCTCAAACTCCAAGCCCTTGGATTGGTGGATGGTCATGAAGTTTATGGCATCGTCGTAGATATCATCCTCGTCGAACTCCCCTATGGCGTTTTTCTTAAAATAAATAAAGATATAGGAGAAGATGAACTTACGATAAGACTTATTAGTTCCTTCAAAAATCTCGTCATAGTCTACAGCAAGATTTATGAATTTGCTGATGTTTTTGAAGATAAGATCCTTCTTATCTTGATTCTTATCCTTAAGGATATCCTTAAAGGTCTCAAGGCCCATAAGCTTGTAAATAAGGTCTGATATAGGAGAAGATTCTGATGAACTTTCTATGAAAGCCCTAATTTCTCTATTTTTATTAAAGTCATCGTCCTCATAGATTTCCTTAAGGAAGCTCCTGTATTCAAGCTTCTGCCTTTGCCCATAGGTCATCCTTCCTCCCCTAAAGTCTGTATTAATTGGACCAGTCCCAGAAAGTTTTAATAAAATAAAGATTATTAAGCGAATTTCTTCTCTTCTAAAGTATCCGTCGCTTTTCCTATTGATTACTTTAATCCCAGCATTTTCGAATTTCTTCTGGAGGATTGAAGGATAGGAATTGTTAAAGCTTGGAAAGAGAAAGGCAATTTGACCGAGTTTTATTTTCTTTGATAAAAGCTTAACTATAATTACGAGATTGTCCATCTCATCTGCCCTAGCCCTTACGATAGTATTGGGATTTTCCTCTGCATTGTTCGACTTAAGGTCTTTTTTGCTAGATCCTTTTGCCTCATCCATAAAGGCCCTGGCCTTATCGATTATGACTTGATTTGACCTATAATTAATATTTAGAAAATATTTACTCGCCCTAATTCCAGTCCTCTCGTAGAATTTCTCGTCAAAATGGGTTAGGTTTCTCGCATCGGCTCCCCTAAAGGAATAAAGAGCCTGGTCGTCATCTCCAAAGACTATGATATTGCCATTTTTCGTAAGATTGATGGCGATTTCTTCCTGGATTAGGTTGGTGTCCTGGTATTCATCAATTACAACAAGGTCGATCTCTCCTCTTATCTTCTCCCCTATTACAGGGTCTTTAAGCAAGTCCAAGAAGCGTTTTAAGATAAGCTGGAAATTAATTAGGCCCAAGGAGTCTAGGAGCCTTTCGTAAGTCGTAAATATTTCGTAGGCTAGCTTGTCTTGAGGAGATGCCGAATCTTTTAAGGATAAGGGGTCTATCATTTGATTGATAAGGGTTTGGAAGATATCAAGAATGGTCGCCGTAGCATAATCTTTTCCTATAAAGTCTTCAAAATGGGGGAGGCTCGTGAAAATCTCTAAATTTTCTTCTACTATAAATTCCTCCATGTTGGAGTCAATTATAGTAAGATTAAAGAAATTATCGTCAAGCCTTCTATATTTGCTAATAAAAGATATGGCAAGAGAGTGGAAGTTACCTATCTTCATATCCTCAAGATCTGTATCAAGGCCATCTTTTCTAAGCCTTGTAATAATTCTCGTATTAAGCTCACGAGCCGCCTTTTTAGTAAAAGTAGTGATTAGGATTTTGTTTGCGAAAAATTTACCTTCCTTGATGGCTTCTGCTACAAAGCCTACTATAGTGTGGGTCTTGCCT
Organism: uncultured Anaerococcus sp.; assembly: GCA_902465755.1. Taxonomy (GTDB): domain Bacteria; phylum Bacillota; class Clostridia; order Tissierellales; family Peptoniphilaceae; genus Anaerococcus. Next base: position 5,632 of record CABQOK010000054.1, on the reverse strand, counting down.
GTTCCGGGACCTGCTATTACCACAGCCGGAAGCTTAGCATTTTTGATTATTTCTTCTTGGCCAATATTTTTCATAGAACTTTCTCATAGCAAATCCTATCTTTAGGAATGCCGTCCTCATCAATTTGTACTATGCCAATTTCCTCAAAGGAAAACTTATGGAGGAGCCCCCTCATCCTAAAATTATCCTCGTGGGTGTCTATTCTAATAGCTTCTTTGCCAGATTTTTCCGTAAAGTCTATCAAAGCCTCCATAAACTTCGTTCCAAGCTTTGGGACAATTCCCCTATTATCAACCATCAAGGTATGGATTACAAAATAGCTATCAGACTTAAACTTATCCTCATGGATATTATAGGAAGGATCGACCCCGTCGAAAACATAGGCATAGGCTAGGACCTTGCCCTCATTATCAAATACATAGGCATCATCTTTTGCTATTTGCTCTCTTATAATATCCTCGTTGGGATTAGTCTTTTGCCATTGGTCAATCCCGTCATCACGAAGAGACTTCCTAGCCATTTCTATAATTTTCCCAATCGATTCAACATCTTCTAAGCTTGCTTTTCTAAATATCATAAGTCCCCCTTTTTCCTACTACTATACCCTACTCCTTTAGGGCTTTGTTTAGTTTGTAAGATAATTTAACAAACTGTATAATATAGATATAAATAATAAAGATAGGAAAGGAATATTATGTACGATTATCTAATTATAGGAAACGGAATTGCTGGCCTATCAGCGACCGAAGAAATAAGAAAAAAGGACGAAAATGCTTCAATTCTGATAGTTTCAGAAGAAAAACCATCCACCTACTGGAGAACTAGACTATCAGAGCTAATCTGTAAGGACTTCGAGGAAGAAGAAATTTTCGTTAAAAAAGAACCTTGGTATAACGAAAAACACATAGAAGAAAGACTTTCTACAAAAGTAGAAAAGATAGATCCAGAAAAAAGAATTGCATATCTAGAAGACGGAGAAGAGATTGAATTTGGCAAAGCCCTAATCGCAACAGGAGCTAGAGCCTTCGTTCCACCAATCACAAACATAGACTCCAAGGGAGTATTTGCCATAAGAACTGTAGATGACCTTAGAAGCTTCAAGGAATATGTAGCTGACAAGAAGGAAGTTGTAGTTATAGGAGGGGGAATCCTGGGACTTGAAGCAGCTTTCTCTGCCCAAAAACTTGGACTAAATATCACAGTAATAGAAAGCTTCGACTATCTACTAGCTCGCCAACTCGACCGTGAGCTTTCAGAAAAACTTGAAGAAAACCTAAACAATATGGGAATTACGACCTATACAGGAAAAAACACCCAAGAAATCCTCACCAAAGATGGAGCAGTTTGCGGAGTAAAGCTTGCTGACGGAACTGAAATTCCTGCAGATGCTATAATGGTTCAAGCAGGCATAAGATCAAATATCAAGATGGCCCAAGAATCAGGACTTGAGACTGACAGAGGAGTTATAGTAAATGACCACCTAGAGACAGGTCACGAAGGAATCTTTGCTGCAGGAGACTGTGCACAAATAGGACAATTTACAGTAGGTCTTTGGACATCAAGCCAAGAAATGGGCAAGATCGCTGGCCATAACATGACAGGGGATAGTGAAAGTTACAAACAACCAAAGCCATTCTCAACCTTAATGCTAGGAGATATCAAGCTATTTTCAGCAGGCATGAACTCTGGCGAAGGTGTTACAGAAGAAAAGAAAGAAATAGACGGCAAGATCTACAAACTCTTCAAAAAAGAAGATTCATATGTAGGCGGCATCCTTTGGGGAGACATCAAATACCAAAATGATGTCAAAAATATAGTATTTAATGGAGCAAACATCGAAGAAACTAAACTAGGCACAGAGATTTTTGGAAAATAATTATAGTATAAGTAAATAAGCTAAAAGGCAGGGATTAACGTCCCTGTCTTTTTTCTGTGCCAAGCTTAAGTAAAATAATCCAATAAAAGTAATTAATTTTAATAAAATAATCCGAAAACTTACTTTAAAATTGATATTTCATTACATAAATAAAAAAAACAGAAGAGCACTCAGGCTCTCCTGTCATAGTTTCTATTTTAATACATTCCTGGCATGCCAGCTGGCATCTGTGGTGCTGGGTTTTCTTCTGGGATATCTGCTACTGCTGCTTCTGTTGTTAGGATCATTCCTGCAACTGAAACGGCGTTTTGTAGGGCTGATCTTGTTACTTTGGTTGGTTCTACGATTCCTTTTTCAAACATGTTTACGAACTCGTCGTTGTAGGCATCGTATCCTTCATCCTTGGCAGAATTTTTAACTTTTTCTACTATTACAGATCCGTCCATACCGGCGTTTTCTACGATTTGTCTTAGTGGAGCTTCTAGGGCTTTTTTGATAATTAGAGCACCTGTCTTCTCATCTGCCTTTAAGCTTTCTTCAAGCTTAGCTACCTTTTCGATTGCGCCGATTAGGACAACTCCACCACCTGCAACTATACCTTCTTCTACTGCGGCTCTTGTTGCTGATAGAGCGTCTTCGATTCTGTATTTTTTCTCTTGCATTTCAGTCTCTGTTGCAGCTCCTACGTTGATTACTGCAACTCCACCTGCAAGTTTGGCAACTCTTTCTTGAAGTTTTTCTTTTTCGTACTCGCTATCTTCTTTATCGATTTGTTTGCGGATTGTTTCTACCCTTTCTTCAAGAGAATCCTTGTCGCCTTTTCCTTCTACTATGGTTGTGTTGTCTTTGTCTACTTTTACTTTCTTAGCAGATCCTAGCATATCCATAGCTGTATCTTTAAGGTCCATACCAAGCTCTTCACTAACTACTGTAGCTCCTGTTAAGATTGCGATATCTTCAAGCATAGCCTTTCTTCTATCACCATAGCCTGGTGCCTTTACTGCTACTACGTTGAATGTTCCTCTTAGTTTATTTAGGATAAGTGTTGTAAGAGCTTCACCGTCTACGTCATCTGCTATGATTAGAAGTGGTTTGGAAGCTTGAACAACTTCTTCTAGGAGTGGGAGAATTTCTTGGATATTTGAAATCTTCTTGTCTGTTAGTAGGATGTATGGATCGTCAAGGTCAGCTATCATTTTTTCATTGTCTGTTGCCATGTATGGGGATAGATAGCCCTTGTCAAATTGCATTCCTTCTACAACGTCTAGGTAGGTATCTGTTGTTTTGGATTCTTCTACTGTGATTACTCCATCATTTCCAACCTTTTCCATAGCATCTGCTATGAATTTGCCGATTTCTGGGTCAGCTGATGAGATTGTTCCTACGTTTTCTATAGCTTGTTTGTCTTCTACTTCTCTAGAGTTTTCTTTGATATAGTCAACTACTTCGTCAGTTGCTTTCTTTAGACCCTTTTGAAGTACTACTGGGTTTGCTCCTGCTGCTAGGTTTTTGAGTCCTTCTTTGATGATAGCGTGAGCTAGAACTGTTGCTGTTGTAGTTCCGTCTCCTGCTACATCATTTGTCTTTGTAGCAACTTCTTTTACAAGTTGAGCCCCCATGTTTTCAAATCTATTTTCAAGTTCTATATCTTGGGCTATGGTTACACCGTCGTTTGTGATGGTTGGTGCACCATATGCCTTATCAAGTACTACGTTACGTCCCTTTGGTCCAAGGGTTACTTTTACAGCATTTGCTAATTTATCAATTCCTGCTTCAAGTCCTTTTCTTGCATCAGATGAAAATTTAATATCTTTAGCCATAGTATATCCTTTCTCTTTCTAGTATATATTATTGTACAACTGCTAGTATATCGTTATATTTAACTACGATGAACTCTTCATCATCTAGCTTTACATCTGTTCCTGCGTATTGGGAATAGATTACCTTATCTCCAACTTTGAGAGAGTTCTTTTTCTTCTCGTCGTTTTCAATATCTGCTGAAATTGCTACGATTTCTGCATATTGTGGTTTTTCTTGAGCGCTTTCTGGAAGAACTATTCCAGATGCTGTGGTCTTTTCAGCTTCTGCTTTTTGTATAACTACTCTATCACCGATTGGTTTTAGCATCATTTTAATCTCCTTTGTTTTTACATTTAGCACTCGCATGTCTCAAGTGCTAACTCACAATATTAATATACTAAGAGCTAAAATTTTTGCAAGTTTTATTTTTTATTTGTATAAAAGGCTAGTCTTTGGACAAGTTTCGGGATTTTTTCTTCACATACTCCGCATATGGCAACTCTTATTCCCTTGGCTGAAGGAATGGTGAAGATATTTTCTTTTTCTAAGTCTTTTACAATATCGAAGGCCCTATCAGTTGGGATAAAGGTGAAAAATCCTCCGAAGTAAGGAATCATTGTAAGCTTATTCTCCTTGGCAGCTTCCACAAATACGTCTGCTCGCTTCTTTAGCATAGCCCTTAAGTCTACAAGTTCCTTCTCATAAATTTTCTTATTTTCGTCTCTTTCAAGCTCGATTAGGATATTTTGGGCAGCGTGGGTTCCATTTGACCAATTACATCTTGCAGAGTGGGCAAGGCTTGCCTCAAATTCTTCTATGATTTCTTTTCTAGAAGATATACCGACAGCAGCTCCACTTCTTAGGCCGTAAGCTGTGTGGGACTTACTCATAGAAAATGCCACTACTACAAAAAGATTTTCGGGAAGATTTGAAAACTTCTCAAAGAACTTCCTCTGCTGATCTCCATCTCCTGCAAATTCAAGATAGGCTACATCGACTATAAGGGTGATTTTCTTATCCCTATCCTCTGCCTTCTTTTTAAGGAAAGTGATGACCTCATCCCACTCCTCATCTGATAAAGAATAACCTGTTGGGTTATTGCCTGGAGAGTTGATAAGAGAAGCAATCCTATCAGAATCCCTAAGCCCTTCATCAATAGCTTCCTTGTAAGCATCTATATTGAAGGCAAAATCATCTGTGAAAAACTCAAAGGTCTTAAAGTCTCTGCCAAATTCTTCGCAAATTTTCCTATAAGGAGCCCAATAATAATCATGGCAAATCAAAGGGTCTCCCTCATCTAGATAGGAAAATATGGCAGACCTAATGGCTCCAGTTCCTCCCGGAGTTGCTATTGCTGAAATATATCCTTCTGGCCTATAAGGACCAAAAAGAGTATCGATTACGATTTTCCTATAGTCCATCTCTCCCTCAATTGGGGCGTAGGATGCTATCTGACTCCTATCCATCTCATCAAGTCTATCATAAACTGAAGGAAGGGCTATTATCTTTCCCTTGTCATCTAGAAGAGTTCCCAAAGCTGCGTTAATCACAGCCTCTCTTCCGTATTTTTCTATAGCGGCATTTGCCTTGTTGTTTATATCAAAGGCGAGGTCAGGTCCGTTGTTCCAAGTCGCCCTTTTAATTGTCATTGACATAATTTCCTCCTAATAATCTTTATTATACTATCATATGAAAGAATCGTATAGTGATACAAAGGAGCGACTATGTATTACGATAAGAAAAATTTAAAAAATAAATTATCTGACATTTCCTATAGGGTAACCCAGGAAAATGCCACTGAAAGGCCCTTCTCAAGTCCCTATGATGACTTTTTCGAGGAAGGAATCTATGTAGATATAGTAAGCGGCAAGGCCCTTTTCTCATCACTTGATAAGTACGATGCCGGTTGCGGCTGGCCTTCCTTTACTAAGGCGATTGACGAGACCGAAATAAATG
>CABQOK010000053.1 GCA_902465755.1 uncultured Anaerococcus sp. | reverse complement strand
CTCTCTTACAAAGCTATCAAAACCATCTGCTCCTGTTAGATAATATTCCCTATAGTTTGAAATACTTCTAACGAGCAATCTCTTGAAAAATTTCTTGCCTGGATTAATGGACTTATACCTTCTTTCTTGTATGTAATAATAGATTTGTGGTATAAGTAAGATTAATACGATTATTAAAAAATATTTCATATAAGCCCTCCTACATATATTAATACCCAAAATAAAAATCCCACAAGCTTGATGCCTGCGGGAGATTTTCTAGTGGGTTGCTCCACCTGTTATTTCTAGATCTTCTTTGTCAGCGTATTTTACTATAGCTCTTACAGCAGCATTTAGTCCCTTAACTATATCGTCTAGGCTCATTGATGCTGTGTCTTTTTTGTCTAGGACTTGTTCTGGTAGGAAAGGTACGTGGATAAATCCTGCCTTTATATTTCCGTATTTTTCTGCCAAGTAGAGGTCTTGGTACATTACGTGGTTACATACGAAGGTACCAGCTGTATTTGATACTGAAGCTGGAATATTTTCCTTCTTGATTTCTTCTACCATTGCCTTGATTGGAATTGTAGCAAAGTAGGCATTCTTTCCGTCTTCTCTGATTTTAACATCGATTGGTTGGTTTTCTTCATTATCAGGAATTCTCGCATCGTCTTGGTTGATGGCAACTCTTTCTACTGTAAGATCATATCTTCCACCAGCTTGTCCTACTGAAAGGATTACATCTGGTTGAATTTCCTTGATTTTTTCCTCGATTTTATCAGCTGACTTGTGGAATACTGTTGGTATTTCTAGCTTGTGGATTTCAGCTCCTTCGATATTTTCATCGATTCTTTTGACTGATTCTATGGCTGGGTTAGTTTTTTCTCCTCCAAATGGATCAAATCCTGTGATTAAAATTTTCATATTTCCTCCTAAAATGCCCAATATCTCATAAGTAGTATGTGAACTACGATTAAGATTATGGATAGTAGGGCTTGTTCTTTGATTACTTTGTTCTTATCTTTCATCTCTAGTAGAGCCACCGGCAAGAGGTTGAAGTTACCTGCCATTGGCGTAAGAAGTGTACCACAATATCCTGATGTCATTGCAAGGGCTGCCGCTATTGCTGGGTCTGCTCCTTGGGCTATTACAAAAGGTACTCCTATTCCTGCAGTAATTACTGTAAAGGCTGCGAAGGCATTTCCCATAATCATGGTAAATATTACCATACCCAAGACATAGGCAATAGCCCCGGTCCAAGGATTCACTGTTGGGATAATTCCTCCGATAATCTTAGCAATTACATCACCTACTCCTGCTGCAGCAAAGATTGCTCCAAGCGCTGCCAAAAGCTGTGGTAGGATTGCTACTGCACCTACTTGTTGAACCATCCTATCAGATGAGTCTAGCATATCCTTAAAGCTTGATTTGGTAAGGACCATGGCAAATACTACTGCTATTATTGCAGTAAGACCCAAGACTGAAGATGATGATTCCGGAATAATTTTTGCTATTGCTATAGCGAGGACTGCCATGATTATTACTGGCAAGAAGACCTTAAGGCCAAGCTTTTTGCTAGATGAGATTTGTATCTTCTCACTTACCTCCTTACTTCCCTTAATCTTAATTCCATCGACAAGGGAAATTATAGCAATTAGGACAACTAGGATTCCGCTTATCTCTGAAGGAATGACTTTTCCAAGAGCAAAAAGGATGCCAAGGATTATCCAGAATATTATTGTTGTAAGTTTCTTTTCCTTGGATGGATCCCTACTTACCCTATAGGCTGTGTAGAAGAATTGAAGGCCTATGATTACAAAGATAAACTCCAAAAACATTGGGAAAAACTCTGCTCTTGTCATCTACTTACCTCCCTTAATCTTCTTATCGTCTATGATATTTTTGATAATACCAAGGACTAGAGTTATAAGAGCTATAGGGATTGAATATTGGCTAAGCTCGATATTTGTAACATTGTAGCCAAGCTCTGCCATAGTTCCTACCATCATTAGGACTCCCGCTGCTCCAACAAAAGTATTTTGAGCAAAGAAGTTACCGAAGTTTTCCATGGCAGCTCCCCTAGCCTTTAGGCTTTCTACTTCTTTCTCGCTAAGCTCGCCCTTTTTCTTCTCGGCTGATGCCCTAGCCATTGGGAAGATAATTGGTCTAACAAATTGGACCAAACCATATATTCTCATTGACAAGAAACCAGCAAGTTCCCTAAAGGCAAGGTATACTGAAAGAAGGGCACCTGATGAAAGGTTTTCTCTTTTCTTTACTATGTTTTCAGCAACTTGCTTAAGTCCGTGCTCTTCCGATAGTCCTATTACTGGAAGAGTGATTATAAATATGGTTACTATTCTTTGGGAAACAAAACTATCGCCTAAGATCGACAAGAATTCGCTTACACTTAGTCCTGAGACCAAAGCTGTGATGAAACCTGATAGGACAACCGTAAAGATTATATTCAGTTTGAATATAAAACCTAATACGATAATCAGGATTCCTATTAATTTAATATATTCCATAAAACCTCCTATGATTTATCTATACTTTACCCGAAGTATTATATAAATTTAAGAATCATAAATTTTCTACAAATTAATTTGTCGGTATAATAAAAGAAAGGAGGGTAAGATGTATAGTAAAATAATTTCTGGAAAAGACTTAGAAGAAAATTTAGAAAATTTTGATATAATCGATGTAAGAACTGAAGAAGAATACAAGCTGGGCCATGTGGAAGGTGCAATCAATATCCCCTACGATGAGATTTTGGAAAATCTTGAAAAAATAGACAAGAATAAGCCTACCATAGTCTATTGCAGGTCAAATGCCAGGGCGGAGATTGCAAGTCTTAGCCTAAAGTCTGCGGGTTGTCCTTATATCTATATTGGAGATGGGGTCGACCTATACGATTATAAGCTTGTAAAATAAATTAAAAACTAAACGAATATAAAAAGCTTTGGCAAAGATAAATGCCAAAGCTTTCTTTCAATCTATTACTCTCACCTTAACGGCTTGGGCTCCCCTTGGGGCGTCTATTTTTTCGAATTCCACGGCTTGGCCTGGGTAGAGTTTCTTAAAGCTAGTATCGCTTTCTATGTCAGAATAGTGGACAAAGAGGTCCTCTCCTTCCCATTCTATAAAACCAAAACCTCTTTTATTGTCAAATATCTTAACTTTTCCTCTATTCATATTACTCCTTTGTCTGCGAGAAAAGTATCCTTAAACTCTCCTCCTTGACACTTCCCATATCATCTTCATCAAAGATTTCTATATTCTTAAAGCCAATATCTTCGATTATTTCTTTAACTTCTTCTATTTCGTAGAGTCTTTCCTGCTGAAATTCTGATATTCTCCTATAAGATCCATCTTTATTCTCTACGAAAAACTCCAAGTGCATATCACAAAGCTCATCTTCATAGAAGTTATCCCAAGTGTAGAAGATATCCTCATATTCATAGACATAACACTCATTGCCAAAAACTTCCTTAATCTTGTAGGGCGAATTGATATCAAAGACTAAAAGTCCGCCCTTTTTTAGGCTAGCATAGCAATTTCTAAAAAGCTTGACCATGTCCTCTTTCTCTGTCACATAATTTACAGAATCTAGGAGGATTACTATGAGATCATAGGTATCTTCCTTGACATATTCAACCATATCGTAGTGGATGAGATTTACATTAGAAGGGTCGTACTTGTTTGCAAAAACTTCTAGCATCTTCCCCGATATATCTAGGGCGTCAATATTTTCGAATTCATCAAAGAAATATTTGGTAAGCATACCAGAGCCCGCTGCAAGCTCTAGCATGTTTTCCTTCTTTATTCCGTGTTTTTTAATCAGAGATTTTATATTTTCTGCATATTTTTCATAATCTAGGTCAAAGCTTAACTTATCATAGATGTAAGAAAAGTCGTCGTACATTATTTATCCTTGATTTCTTCTAGGGAAGCCTTGGTTTTCTCTAGTAGGTCTTCGTAGCCCGCTAGTTTCTCACGTTCTTCATTTACTACCTTCTCTGGAGCTTTTTCGACAAAGCCCTTGTTAGAAAGCTTACCGCTAGCTCTCTTGATTTCAGCTTCTAGGCGTTTGATTTCATCTTTTAGTCTAGCTCTTTCCTTCTCATAATCTACCAATTCATCAAGGCTCATTAGGACAGAAAATTCATTGAATACAAGTCTTACTATGCCTTCTTCATCAGCAATTTCACTATCTTCCTTAGCCAAAACTTCAACTTCACTTGCCTTAGCAAGATTTACAAATTGGTCCTTGATTTCTTCGATTAGGGAGATATTTTCCTTATTTTCTACAAGGATTGTAAGTTTTTGACTAGTCTTAGCTGGAACATTTAGGGTCGCTCTTTGGTTTCTTATAGCAGTTATTGCTTCGATTACAGAGTTAACATTGCTTTCTTCATTGACAAAGTCAAACTCTTTCCTAAACTCAGGCCAGTCTTCTACTATCAAGAGGTCCTTCTTGTTTGGAAGGGATGAATAGATTTCCTCTGTGATAAATGGCATAAATGGATGGAGAAGAACTAGCATGTTCTTTAGAACATAAAGAAGGACTTTCTTTACATTAGCCTTTGCCGCCTCATCATCTCCGTAAAGTCTAATCTTGGCAAATTCTATATACCAATCGCAATACTCATTCCAGATGAAATCTTCTATCCTATCTGCTGCAAGGCCGATTTCGTATTTGTCGAGGTTTTTGCTAACATCTATTATTACATCGTTAAGTCTCTTAAGGATCCACTTATCTTCAAGCTCGAGATTTTCTCCCTTAAATTCTAGATCATCCCCCTCTTCTATATTCATTAGGACAAATCTTGAAGCATTCCACAACTTGTTGGCGAAGTTTCTGCTAGCAAGAATTCTCTTTTCATCATAACGCATATCATTTCCAGGAGAGTTTCCTGTAATTAGGGTAAACCTTAGGGCATCTGCTCCGTATTCATTTACAACATCGATTGGATCTACACCATTTCCTAAGGACTTACTCATCTTTCTACCTTGTGGGTCTCTGATTAGTCCTGTAAATAGAACGTGGTGGAAAGGAACCTTACCTGTGTTATACATTGAAGAGAAAATCATTCTAATTACCCAGAAGAAGATTATATCGTAACCTGTAACTAGGATATCTGTTGGGAAGAAATAATCTAATTCTTCGTTTTCATCTGGCCAGCCAAGAGTTGCAAAAGGCCATAGGGCTGATGAGAACCAGGTATCTAGGGTATCCTCATCTTGTGTCACATGAACTCCGTTAAGCATGCCATTTTCATCTGGCTCATCTTCAGAGACAATAATTTCTCCATCATCTGTATAGAAAACTGGAAGTCTGTGTCCCCACCATAATTGACGAGAGATGGTCCAGTCCCTGATGTTATTTAGCCAATTCATATATGTTTTAGATAGGGAGTCAGGTATTAGTTTTACCTCACCATTATCGTAAGCATCTATACACATCTTGGCAAACTCATCCATCTTTACAAACCATTGCTTGGATATTAATGGCTCAATTACAACCTTGGTCCTTTCAGAATAACCTACAGCGTGCTCGATTTCTTCGATTTTTTCAAGCTGACCGGCTTCTTCTAAGTCTTTAATCATCTCCTTACGAGCTTCATACCTATCCATACCGGAATATTTGCCGTAACCATCCACAATATGGGCCTTGGTATCTATAACTACACATTGGCCAAGGTCGTGACGGGCACCTACTTCAAAGTCGTTAGGGTCGTGGGATGGGGTAATCTTAACTAGACCTGTACCATATTCCATATCAACATAGGAATCTTCTATAAGAGGAATTTTCCTGCCAACTAGAGGAAGGATTAAGTTCTTTCCTATCTTATCCTTAAAGCGAGGATCTTCTGGGTTAACTGCAACTGCCAAGTCTCCTAGCATGGTCTCTGGTCTTGTTGTGGCAATTGTCACATATTCATCGCTATCTTCAAAGAAATACTTGATATACCATAAGTGTCCTATTTGATCTTCGTGATATACTTCTGCATCTGATATTGCAGTTTCTGCCTTAGGATCCCAGTTTACTATCCTATTTCCCCTATAGATTAGCCCATCGTCGTACATCTTCTTGAAGACTCTCTTGACAGCCTTAGTTAAATTTTCATCCATAGTGAAGGAATCATGGTCCCAATCACAAGATACACCGATTGTACGAAGTTGTTCCTTAATTCTTCCGCCGTACTTGTCTGTCCAGTCCCAGGCTTCTTTAAGGAATCCTTCACGGCCCAAGTCAGACTTGCTCTTTCCTTCACTAGATATCTTATCTACAACCTTGCTTTCGGTAGATATAGAGGCGTGGTCCGTTCCAGGAATCCATAGGGCTTCAAAGCCTGCCATTCTCTTATAACGAATGATGATATCTTGGATAGTGTTATTTAGAGCGTGACCTAGGTGGAGGTAGCCTGTAACATTTGGAGGTGGCATAACTATAGTGTAAGGCTTCTTATCAGGATTTACCTTGGCCTTAAAGTAACCACCCTTCTCCCATTTTTCATAAATCTCTTTTTCAAACTGATTCGGATTATATTTTGTATCCATAATAACTCCTTTAAAAATAAAAAAGGTGATAACAACATAGGACGAATGACCGTGTTACCACCTAATTTTCTTAATTAAGACTCTCTTTGCACCAATGCGTGCGACATGAAACATTTACAAAAGCAACCTTCAAAAGTTCATACTAGAAACTTCCAGCTCCCGTTTCCTCTCTAAAAATAATCCCTTCCTACTCCTCTTTTATTGTTTCGATATTGTATACACTATATTTTCTTTATTTGTTTTGTCAATCTACCGCATCTAGGATAATTCTTCCTATATTTAATCCCAATTCGTCATATTTTTTCATTATTTTACATATCTGAAAGTATTTTCATAGGTCAAATGTTGTATTTTAAGGAATATATAAAAATTTAATGGAAAAGTTTTCATATCGTGAAAAATTTGATATAATATATCTAGGATCGCACAAAGGAGTGAAGGAAATTTGGATATTTATATTATTTCAGATACAGCTGGCCTTGCTATATCAGAGATAGTCCACTTCTCCTTGAGCAAGTTTGATATTAAGTCTAATCTTTTCATCAAATCTCAAGTCAAAGAAATAGACGAGCTTTCTGATTTATTAGCGAGTATTAAGACCGACAATATAATAATTTATCACTCTTTCCAAGATTCTAAGATGAGTGCCTATATTGAAACTTACGCCCAAACTAAAGAGATTGAGACAATTGACCTTATGGCCTATTCTATCAACAGCCTCTCAAAGATTCTTAATCAAAAGCCCAGTGATAAAAAAAGTTTTATCACAGCCTATGATTCAAATCATATGAGAAGGCTAGATGCCCTAGATTTCGCCATCAAGTATGACGACGGAGCAGACTTTAGGGGCATTAAGTTTTGTGATATAGCTATTATAGGAGTTTCTAGATCTTCTAAGACTCCCCTATCCATGTATTTGGCAAGTAAGGGCCTTAGAGTATCGAACATACCCTTGATTGTGGACTCGAAGGCTCCAAGGGAGCTTTTTGAAATCGATCCCAGACGCATCATAGGCCTTACAATCGATAAGGATAGACTTAAAAATGTAAGGGATGAAAGGCTTAAGTCGCTCAAGTTATCTAGCGATTCAATCTATTCTAGCAAGGAAAGGATTGATGCTGAGCTAAAATATGCAGACGATTTGATGAAAGATTTGGACTGTTTTGTAATCGACGTGACTTATAGGTCAATAGAGGAAACTTCAGATATCATTATTAATTATCTAAACAAAAATAAGTTATTGGAAAGGAAAGAAAAATGACAAACAAATACGTTTATAACTTTAACGAAGGAAACATGTCAATGAGAGCCCTCTTGGGCGGTAAAGGTGCAAACCTTGCAGAAATGACCAACCTTGGTATCAGAGTACCATATG
>CABQOK010000052.1 GCA_902465755.1 uncultured Anaerococcus sp. | reverse complement strand
GGATCTTCTTTTCTATTTACATATCCTAAATCTTGTGGAATTCCTGAGTTATAGATAAATCTACCAACAGAAGATTCTACAATCTTACCTGGATCGTCCTTACTCTTTTTAACTCTTACCTTAACTTTCGCTTGGTATTCTACATATCCTGCTTCTAGGGCTTTCATCATCTCATCGTATGATTCGAAGGTCATATTCTCACCCTTAGCGTCCTTCTTGATAGTAGTTAGGTAATAAGCACCTAATACCATATCTTGGGAAGGAGTTGTAATTGGCTTACCATCTTTAAGACCTAGGATGTTGTTAGTTGACATCATTAGTAGTCTTGCTTCAATTTGTGCTTCGTTAGATAGTGGCAAGTGGATAGCCATTTGGTCACCGTCGAAGTCGGCGTTGAAGGCGTTACAAGCCAATGGATGAAGCTTCATGGCCTTGCCTGCTACAAGTTTTGGTTCAAAGGCTTGGATACCAAGTCTGTGAAGTGTAGGGGCACGGTTTAGTAAAACTGGGTGATCTTTGATTACCTCTTCAAGGATTTCATAGACTCTTGGGTCCTTTTTCTCTACCATTTTCTTGGCAGATTTTAGGTTGTGGGCCATTCCACAATCTACTACCTTGTTCATAATAAATGGCTTGAAAAGCTCAAGGGCCATCTCTTGTGGAAGTCCGCATTGGTTAAATTTAAGGTCAGGTCCTACTACGATTACAGAACGACCTGAGTAGTCAACTCTCTTACCTAGAAGGTTTTGCCTAAATCTACCGCTCTTACCCTTAAGTAGGTCAGATAGAGACTTCATATTTCTATTTGATGCTCCAGTTACAGCACGTCCTCGTCTTCCATTATCGATTAGGGCGTCAACTGCTTCTTGAAGCATTCTCTTCTCGTTACGAACGATGATTTCAGGAGCACCGATATCTAGAAGTCTTTTTAGTCTGTTGTTTCTATTGATAACACGTCTATAAAGGTCGTTTAAGTCACTTGTAGCAAATCTTCCACCTTCAAGCTGAACCATTGGTCTTAATTCTGGTGGCATAACTGGAAGGACGTCTAGTATCATCCATTCTGGTTTGTTGCCGCTTGTAAGGAAGGCATCTACTACTTCTAGTCTTCTTGAAACTCTTACCTTTTTTTGTCCTGTTGATTCGTCAAGCTCTTTTAGGAGAAGCTCGTATTCTCTCTTAAGGTCTACGTTAGCTAGAAGCTCTTTTACAGCCTCAGCTCCCATAGCAGCCTTAAATTCTGTATCATCTGGGTAGGCTTCTAGGACATCTTGATATTCATTTTCAGAGATTTCTTGCTTTTCCATCAAGTCTGTTGAACCAGGATTGATTACAACATATGAAGCAAAGTATAGGATTTTCTCAAGTACTCTTGGGCTCATGTCAAGGAGAAGTCCCATTTTGGATGGGATTCCTTTGAAATACCAAATATGACTTACAGGGGCTGCAAGCTCGATATGGCCCATTCTTTCACGACGTACCTTGGACTTTGTTACTTCTACTCCACATTTTTCACAGACTACGCCCTTGTATCTGATTCTCTTGTATTTACCACAAGAACATTCGTAGTCTTTGCTTGGTCCAAATATTTTCTCACAGAAAAGTCCGTCCTTTTCTGGTTTTAGGGTTCTATAGTTGATTGTCTCTGGCTTTTTAACTTCGCCGTGAGACCATGATCTGATTTTTTCAGCGGATGCGATCTTCATCCTCATCCCATCAAATTGGTTTAGTTCGCTCATTTACTCCCCTATTCTTCTATATTCTCATCGTCACTATCTTCGCTTTTAGCCTTGCTTGTAACCTTGGTTTTAGTATCTGCGTCCTTGTTTAAAGCTCTAGTTAGACTCTTAACCTTAGAAGCGTCAATCTTGTCAACTTGGCTGAATCTATCTTGTTCGTCGATGTTTTCCTTTAGTTCGATTACTTCGCCTTCTTCATCGAGTAGTTCAACATCGAGGGCAAGGGATTGAAGTTCCTTTACTAGAACCTTGAAGGATTCTGGTGTACCTGGTTCAGGAATATTTTCACCCTTAACTATTGATTCATAGGTCTTAACCCTTCCTGTAACGTCATCTGACTTAACTGTTAGGATTTCTTGGAGGGTGTGGCTTGCACCATAGGCTTCTAGGGCCCAAACTTCCATCTCTCCGAATCTTTGTCCACCAAATTGTGCCTTACCACCTAGAGGTTGTTGGGTTACTAATGAGTAAGGTCCAATAGATCTTGCGTGGATTTTTTCTTCTACCATGTGATGGAGCTTAAGCATATACATTACTCCAACAGTTACTGGGTTTTCGAATGGAAGGCCTGTTCTACCATCACGAAGAGTTATTTTTCCTGTCTTGTTTACATAAGAAGCTGTCTTTTTAGCTTCTTCTAGGACTTCTTCGATTTCTGTATCGAGTGCACCATCAAATACTGGTGTAGCAATCTTCCAGCCCATTGTTCTTGCTGCAAGACCCATATGCACTTCTAGTACCTGTCCAAGGTTCATACGGCTTGGGATACCAAGTGGGTTTAGGCAGATTTGAAGTGGAGTTCCGTCTGGAAGGAATGGCATGTCTTCTCTTGGAAGAATTCTTGAAACGACACCCTTGTTACCGTGACGACCACACATCTTATCTCCCACCATGATCTTTCTCTTGGCAGCGACATAGACTCTTATTACTTTATTTACTCCTGGAGCGAGTTCGTCTCCGTCTTTCTTGTTATATTCTTTGACATCTACTACTATTCCGCTTTCACCGTGTGGAACCTTAAGTGAAGTATCACGTACTTCTCTTGCTTTTTCACCGAAGATTGCACGTAGAAGTCTTTCTTCTGGAGATAGTTCTGTTTCTCCCTTTGGTGATACCTTACCTACAAGGATATCTCCACTTTTAACTTCTGCACCGATTCTGATAATACCATTTTCGTCGAGATCTTTTTTCATATCTTCGCCGACATTTGGTATGTCCTTGGTGATCTCTTCTGCTCCAAGCTTAGTTTCTCTAGCTTCACACTCATGCTCTTCTATGTGAACTGAGGTAAGGACATCGTCCATTACGAGCTCTTCATTAAGAAGCATAGCATCCTCGAAGTTGTATCCTTCCCATGTTGTAAAGGCTATGAGGATGTTTTTACCTAGGGCTAGTTCTCCATTATCTGTAGATGGTCCATCTGCAAGGATTTCATTTGCCTCAACCTTATCTCCTCTTTTGACAATTGGTCTTTGGTTGATTGTTGTTCCTTGGTTGGCTCTTTCAAATTTAAGTAGTTCGTAGTCTTCGATTTCGCCGTCGCTAGCTCTTTTGACCTTGATGTGATCATCTCCGACATAAACAACTTCTCCCTCTGACTTAGATACAACACAAACACCTGAGTCTTTGGCTGCTCTATGCTCTATACCTGTAGCAACTATTGGTGCTTCACTCTTTATAAGTGGAACTGCCTGACGTTGCATGTTGGCACCCATGAGAGCACGGGTTGAGTCGTCGTTTTCAAGGAATGGAATTAAACTTGCTCCGACAGAAA
Organism: uncultured Anaerococcus sp.; assembly: GCA_902465755.1. Classification (GTDB taxonomy): domain Bacteria; phylum Bacillota; class Clostridia; order Tissierellales; family Peptoniphilaceae; genus Anaerococcus. The sequence continues at coordinate 4,533 of CABQOK010000052.1, read as the reverse complement.
CTATCTGTTGAGGAGAAACGTCCATGTATTGGATTTTCTCTCTTGGGTAGATATCATTCTCTCCCTTAAGACCACGTCCTGATACTCTTTCGTTTACGAATCTATCATCTTCATCAAGTGGCTCATTGGCTTGGGCTATGATGAAGTTATCTTCTACATCTGCTGTTAGGTAGTCGATCTCGTCAGATACATAACCACCTTCCTTAACAAGTCTGTAAGGTGTTTCTATAAATCCATATTTGTTCACTCTAGCATAAGTTGTAAGGGAAGTGATTAGTCCGATGTTTGGTCCTTCTGGAGTCTCTATTGGACAGATTCTTCCGTAGTGGGAATCGTGTACGTCACGTACTTCAACTCCTGCCCTATCTCTTGACAAACCACCTGGTCCAAGGGCAGATAGTCTTCTCTTGTGAGTTAGCTCACTCATTGGATTGGTTTGGTCCATGAATTGGGAAAGTTGGGATGAACCAAAGAATTCTTTGATTACGGCTGTTACTGGCTTGATATTGATTAGGCCTTGTGGAGTTGCAAGGTCAGGATCTTGGGTTGTCATTCTTTCACGAACAACTCTTTCCATCCTAGCAAGTCCAACTCTGAATTGGTTTTGTAGAAGCTCTCCAACTCCTCTAACACGTCTGTTACCTAGATGGTCAATATCATCTACGTATCCAATTCCTTCAAAGAGGTTGAATTGGTAGTTGACAATAGCGAGTATATCAGCCTTGGTGATGTGTTTTGGGCTAAGTTCTTTCTTCCTTCTTTCCATTAGAGATTTGATCTCTTCTGGGCTCGCTGCCTCTTCGATTATCTCTTTCATCACAGGGAAGTATACTTTTTCACTGAAGTCATCAACTCTTACGTCTACATCTTTTATCTCTTCAAATGAGTTAAGATCAACGAAGTTATTTCCAACTACCCTAAGAGTCTTATCTTCTTCGTATTCGTCTTTTTTGATTACATCAACTGTAACAATACCAGCATTTTCTATAGCCTTAGCTGTTTGTTCGTCAATTTTATCTCCTGCTGATACGAAAACTTCTCCAGTTTCTGGATCGATTACATCATCCTTAGAAACAAGTCCTTCGATCCTATCTGCTAGGGCAAGCTTAAGATTGTATTTATATCTTCCAACCTTAGCGAGGTCATATCTTCTATCATCGAATAGGAGATTGTTGATTAAGTTTGTTGCAGATTCAACGCTTGCAGGGTCCCCTGGCTTTAATTTTCTATAAATTTCTATCAAAGCTTCATCAGCTGTTTCTGAGTTTTCCTTCTCTAGGGTATTTCTCAAATGCTTAGTATCTCCTATAGCGTTGATGATTTCTTCGTCTGTCTCGAATAAAAGTGCACGAACGAGAGTTGTCGCAGGAAGCTTTCTAGTTCTATCAAGTCTAACATTTACAGTGTGGCTTGCGTCTGTATCAAACTCAATCCAAGCACCACGGTTAGGAATGACAGTTGAAGAATACATCTTATCCCCGCTCTTGTCAGTTTCTTCTGCATAATAAACACCAGGAGATCTAACTAACTGGCTTACTATAACTCTTTCCGCACCATTTATAACAAAGGTAGCAGAATCTGTCATCATTGGGAAATCTCCCATAAAGACTTCTTGCTCTTTAACTTCTTCTGTTTCCTTATTTATAAGCCTTGCTTTAACCTTTAGGTCTCTTGCGTAGGTCGCATCCTTGTATTTGGATTCTTTTACTGAATATTTTGTTTCTTCGTCAAATTCATAACCAATAAATTCTAGAATTAGGTTGCCGTTATAATCTTCGATTGGAGAAATATCTTCTAGGATTTCTCCCAAACCTTCTTTAAGGAACCATTCGTAAGAATCTTTTTGAACTTTCAATAAATTTGGTAAATCTAATACTTGAGGAAATTTGGAAAAACTCTTTCTCTTTGTTCTTCCATACATTTGTTCATGGAATTGGGCCATTAATCATTACTCCTTGTCTGTTTCATGGGCTTTTCTCTATCTAAAAAGCATCTTCAAAAACTCGTTAAAAAAATAAAAAAATCTCGATTTATAGATTTCTAGCAATTGTTAATTATACCATAAAATAATCAACCATTCAAGTCCTTTGTCGAGATTTCCTTTCTTTTTCTCAAAAATTATTTTCTTTCTTTATAAAGCTTGTCAATTAATATAATTGGTCTTGATATCGTGCTCGCGTGCACTACTTTCACCGTCAGGGTAACCAACTATAACCCCGCTTACAGGGAAGAATCCTTCATCTAAGTTAAGGCTTTTGATGTAAGCTGCATCCTTTCCTAGGGAATTTACGCTTCCTCTTATATAGCAAGATCCTAGTCCCATCTCCGTCGCCTTTAGGCAAATATTTTCTATAACACAACCTGCATCTTCAAAACGGGCCGATGTATCCTTACTTGATGAAAAGATAATAAATACTGGTGCTTGGTAGAGCGGATCCTTGCTCTTTCCTGTTTTTTCCTGATATTCCTTTACGAAATCTTTCATGAGATTTTTATCCTTAACGACTGTTAGCCTGCACATATCGTACTGGCCATTTGCAATCGGAGCCTTCCTAGCAGCTTCTAGGAGCTTTTCGATTGACTCGTCATCAGGTATTTTGGAAGAATATTTTCTTTCAGAATATCTTTTATCTATTACTTCATCAAATAACATATAGACCTCCTTAACTTAAACAAATCTTTGGGCTTATTATACTCTAATAAAAGCTAGAAACAAATCGATTATTTATGCTATAATAATATAAACGGAGGCATTATGAAAAAAACTACAAGATTTTTAACCACCATAAGCGGCATATTTAGATCAATAATTACAATACTATTTGCTTTTGCGGCAATTTTTGCAGGCTTTGTCGACAAGAAGCTTTTGGCAAGCTTCCTTGATATAATTGGCCTATCGGGTATTTCACTTGGCTTTGCGAAGCCCTTTGCCCTAATAGTGCTCATATCTTTATTTCTATTAAACTTACAGATTACGAGAAATATTTTTAACTCTGGTAAGTTCGGAGTAAAGATAATATCAAATATATTTTTCGCTACTCTTTTCGTTATAATAGACCTACTAATCCTATTCTTTGTTAGAGAAAGACTCATACTAATACCACTTGCCCTAAACGTGCTTATAATCCTTTCACAAATCATGGCAATGGCTACAAAGGGGAAAGGTTACTATAATATAGAAGAAAGATCAAAAGAAACTAAAAATATTAAGAAAAAGGACAAAGGAGTAATCAAGGAAAAGGACCTAGAGGAAATATCAAGTCAAGATATTAAGAAAGAAAGAACTGGGGCAAATAACAAAGTTTACTCTCTCGACTTCGCAAGTAAAAAGGAAGATGAAGCTAGAAAAGAAGATAAATCAGAAGAGACAAACGCGATTGAATCAAAGGAAAATGAGGAGAATCTAGGAGATTTGAAGGATAAAGAAGACCTAGAAAAACCAGATCAAATAGACCTTCCTAGTGAAGATGATAAAGATTTTGATACTCAAGAATAAAAAATGGCAAGCCTAAAGTTAGGACTAAGACTCTTTTGTCTTATCCAAAGAAGGATAAGATAAAAGAGTCCCCTAAACTAAGCTTAGCCGTTTTTCTTTTGGAAATTCCTTGATTTTGGGTATATAGGAAATAAGAAGAAATGAGGAGTATTATGGACAAACATTATTTAAAACTATTAAAAGACATCTATCCTAAAAAATCCAACATCAAAGACGAGTTAATTTCCCTTAACTCCAAGCTCTACCTCCCTAAGGGTACGGAATATTTTTTCTCCGATATCCATGGAGAAAGCGATGCTTTCCTTCACCTACTAAGGTCCGCATCAGGAAACATCAGAGATAAGATTGCTAAGCTATTTGGCGATACCTTGATTAAAGAAGACCAGGACGAATTAGCAGAGCTGATTTACGATCCGGTACACGTTCTTAAGGACCTATCTGAAAACGATTTATTGACAGAAGACTATCTAACTATAACTATCCATAGGCTAATCAACCTCTTTAGATTCGTATCTACCAAATATCCAAAGGCCTATGTCAAAAGCAAGTTCACAGGCTCATATACAAATATCATTGACGAGCTTCTATATACCAACGATTCTGAATTTAATAAGAAAGAATACTATGAGTCTCTTATAGCAAATATAGTAAAATACGACTCTGCTAGAGAATTTATCATAGCTCTTGCAAGACTTATCCAAAGAGTCTCTGTAGACAAACTCCATATAGTCGGAGATATCTACGACAGAGGACCTTCCCCACACATAATCATGGACGAACTACTAACTTTCCCTAATGTCGACATCCAATGGGGCAACCACGACATCGCTTGGATGGGAGCTGCCAGCGGAAATGAAGCTCTGATAGCTGCCTGCGTCGCCAATGCTATCTCCTACAACAACTTCGATATGTTAGAAGACGGCTACGGAATAAACCTAAGGCCTCTCTACGAATTTGCAATTCACACCTACAAGGACGACCCATGCGAGCTCTTTATGCCTAGAATCTTCGATAGAAATATCTACGACAACGTAAGT
>CABQOK010000051.1 GCA_902465755.1 uncultured Anaerococcus sp. | reverse complement strand
AATATATCAATCATTTCTTCCTTAGTTTCTCCTACAGAAAGTCCTCCAATCGAGAATCCGTCAAAGTCCATCGCTGTCGTTTCTCTTGCAGAGATTTCTCTAAGATCTTTAAACATACCACCTTGAACTATACCAAATAAGGATTGGTCTGGATGAGAATGTTCCTTATGATAATCAAGGCCACGCTTTGCCCATCTGAGAGTTCTTTTCATAGAATTTTCCACATAGTCATAATCAGCCCTTGCATCAACACACTCATCGAAACTCATCATTATATCTGAATGTATGTCATTTTGTATGCTGATTGATTTTTCAGGGGTGAAAAGATGCTTGGAACCGTCAATATGAGATCTAAAGGTTACGCCTTCTTCTGTTATTTTTCTATTATCCGATAGGGAAAAGACTTGAAATCCACCAGAATCAGTAAGAATCGGCTTATCCCAATTCATAAATTTATGAAGACCACCAGCTTTTTTCATAATATCCATACCAGGTTTTAGATAAAGGTGGTAGGTATTACCGAGAATAATTTTGGCCCCCATATCTAGGAGATCTTCTGGTGTCATAGTCTTTACAGTTCCTAATGTACCTACTGGCATGAAAATTGGAGTAGGTATATCCCCATGAGCTGTGTGAATAACTCCAACTCTAGCATTTGAGTATTTATCTTTTTTTATTAATTCATATTTTAAAGCCATATCTCTCCCTAACAAATAAACATACAATCGCCGAAGCTAAAAAATCTATATTTTTCTTTGACTGCATACTTATATGCATTTAATATTATTTCCTTACTAGTAAAAGCAGCTACCAACATGATAAGAGTAGACTTTGGAAGGTGGAAATTAGTAATAATAGCATCTACTACCTTATATTCAAAGCCCGGATATATAAATATATCAGTCCACCCAGAGTCTTCTTGAATTTTGCCACATTTTTTGTAAACTGATTCCAATGTTCTGATACTCGTTGTACCTACGGCTATTACTCTATTTCCTTTATCTTTAGCTTCATTGATAATATCTGCAGTTTCTTGACTTATAGTATAAAATTCTGAATGCATCTTATGGTCTACGATATCTTCTTCATTTACAGGTCTGAAGGTTCCTAGTCCTACATTTAAGGTCAAAAAAGCAAGTTTTATCCCTTTTTCTTCTATCTTCTTCAAGAGTTCTTTTGTAAAATGGAGCCCAGCCGTTGGAGCAGCAACTGATCCTGGATTTTTGGAATAAACCGTTTGATATTCTTCTGGATCTTTAAGCTTTTCCTTTATATATGGTGGAAGAGGCATATTACCAAGTTTATCTAGAATTTCATTAAATATTCCATCATAAGTAAACTCAACAACCCTATTGCCATCGTCCTTGATATCAATTACTTTAGCCCTTAGTTCATCTGAAAATATAACTTCAACACCAATCTTCATTTTCTTGCCTGGTCTAACAAGAACTTCCCATTTTTTTTCTTCTATATTGTGTAGGAGAAAAACTTCAATTGACTCATCTTTTCCTTCTCTATGACCAAACAGTCTTGCAGGAATAACCCTAGTATCATTCATAACTAGAACATCTCCTGGCTTCAAATAATCTATTATGTCAAAAAAGTGCTTATCTTCTATATTTCCTGTATTCTTATCTAATACCATCATCCTAGCTTCATCTCTCTTATCTGAAGGATGTTGAGCTATCAAGCTTTCTGGTAAATCATAATCAAATTCTTCTGTTCTCATCTTACTCCTCTATTTTAAGTCCATAATGCTCGTAGGCTTTTCTTGTTAAGACCCTTCCTCTTGGAGTTCTTGAAATAAAGCCGATCTGCAACAAATATGGTTCGTATACATCTTCAATTGTGACGTTTTCTATCCCAGTAGATGCAGCAATAGTATCTACTCCAACTGGACCTCCGCCAAAATTATCATACATCGTCAATATTATTTTCTTATCCATAGTATCAAGGCCCATAGGATCAATTTCTAAAAGCTCTAGACCTCTTTTACTTGTTTCGAAATCAATTTTTTCATCGGCCTTTACTATAGCAAAATCTCTTACTCTTTTTAAAAGTCTATTGGCTATCCTTGGTGTACCCCTAGATCTTCTAGCAATCTCTAATGCTCCCTTATCATCTATTGGAATATCGAGGATTTGAGCTGATCTTTGAACTATTGTAGTTAAATCTTTTGTGTCATACAGATTAAGGGCTAAAAGGACTCCAAACCTATCTCTTAATGGCGCTGAAAGCATTCCAGCTCTAGTTGTAGCGCCTATTAAGGTGAATTTAGCGAGGTCAATCCTAATAGATTGAGCATTTGGTCCTTTTCCAACGATTATATCTAAAACAAAGTCTTCCATAGCTGAATATAATATTTCTTCAACAGATCTATTGATCCTATGAATTTCATCTATAAAAAGGACATCTCCCTCGCCCAAATTTGTAAGAATACTTGCTAGATCTGAAGGTCTTTCGATAGCAGGACCACTTGTTACTCTTAAATTAACTCCCAATTCATTAGCAATTATCGTAGAAAGTGTTGTCTTACCTAAGCCTGGAGGTCCTTGTAATAGTACATGGTCTAGGGGTTCATTCCTTGACAGAGATGATTTTATGAAAATATCTAGTTTTTCTTTAACCTTATCCTGACCGATATAATCTTTCAACCATCTTGGTCTAATACTACTTTCTGACTGTAAATCCTCTATTTGTTCGTTGCTTCCAACTATTCTTTCATTTTCATCATACATCTAATCACCTATATCAATCTCTTAAGACTTTCTTTGACAAGCCCTTCAAGGCTTAAATCAGTATCTTTAAGCTCAAACAATACTTTGTCGACGTCATTTTTCTCATAGCCGAGGTTTAAGAGTGCTTCTCTTGCAACATCAATTTCATCATTTTGCTTGTTGTCTATTTTTATGTTTTCTACAGGAACAAAGTCCATCTTCTTAACCTTATCTACAAGTTCTAAGATAATCCTTGATGCAGATTTCTTTCCAATTCCTTTCGCAACTGTTAGTTTATCAATATCGTTATTAATTATTGCTGTTTTTATTTCATTAACAGAAATAGACGAAAGAATCCCCATCGCAATCTTTGGGCCAATAGTGGAAACAGAAGTTAAGAGAGTGAACATTTCTAACTCATCTTTTGTAAAAAATCCAAACAAAGAAATATCATCTTCCCTAACTTGCATGGAAGTATATATCTTATATTCGTTATTTATCTCTATATTAGCTAGTGTCGTTAGGGAAGAAAATATCAAATAACCTATATTGTTATTTTCAATAACAAAACTATCTTCATTGATCATTCTTATATGACCTATAATATATGAAATCATTAGTTTAACCTGTATCTTTCTTTAAATCTCTGACTTAGTGCGTGGCATAGGGCTACAGATAGGGCATCTGCGGCATCATCTGGTTTGGGAATTGCTTTTAGATTTAATAATTGAGTAACAGTAAGTTGCATCTGACTTTTACTAGCTCTTCCATAACCCGTTATAGCTTGCTTTATCTGTAAGGGTGTGTACTCATATATAGGAAGTCCCTTTTGTTGAGCACATAAAACCTGTATACCTCTAGCATGTCCCACTATTATAGCTGTCTTTACATTGGAATTAAAAAACAACTCCTCAATCGCAAACTCATCTGGTTGAAATTCCTCTATGATCTGGTGCAAATTATCATATAAAAGCTCCAATCTTTTACCTGTCTTGGTCTTAGATGAAGTAGTTACAACTCCGTTTTCTAATACTTTAATCTTATTTTCCTTAAATTCAATCACTCCGTATCCCATAATGGCAATACCTGGATCTATCCCTAATATTCTCATAATCCTCAAAATAAAAAGGGCTATATGCCCTATTGATATCTCTTAAACACCTCTCTAATTAATCCTCTAAAATAATACTCTGCATAGGTATCTACTATAGATTTATACAAATAAGTCAGAGTTTTTTCGTACATCTTCTTCGATTGTTGACTTGTTATGTCTTCAGTATAAATAGAATCAGTGTCGAAGCTTAACTGCTTATGGGTTGTTGTATCTATATTATATATTTTATCCCTAATTACCATATCAGCGTAGACTTTGATATCTTTGTTAAGTTCCTTGACTAATCCTTTGTTATTATAAATATTTCTCTTGAAATTATCAGAAATTTCGATAATTATAGGATCAAGTCTATTGTAGTGAAAATTTGTACTTTCGATAAGGTAATTCACACCCAAATCATCAATTAACTTATATTCTAATTGATCAACCGCCTTCTTATCTCTAAAGGCTCTATATTGAGCTTTTATAGAAATAATATACTCATACCTATAAATATCTTGGCCAATTAACCTATCTAAGGAATCAATAACCTGATCGATGTCTCTTAGGTTCCAAAAATATTTTTTAAGGTTTTTTAGAACATAATCTTTAACATAAAAACTATTTTTGGAAAAATAAACAAAGTTTTTATCATGTAACAAAGACATAAGCGTGTTCAATGAGTATACATCTTCATTTATTAAAAAATTATATTCAAGTTTTTTAATTATTGGATATCTTTCGCTTAAATCTGCCTTCATTACTTCCTTACCTCTTATATTATTTTACCATAAAATTAGACACAAAAATCATAAATTTTCTATCAGAGAACAAAAATAGCTAAACAAAAGAAATAATATTCATGAAAAGTTTATCTTTGTATATTTTTCTTTCAATTTAGCTAGAATCAATTTTATAATAAAATAATATCCATCAAAATCTAAAACTTTTTAAATTCTACGACCATATCTCTTAGTCTAAAATTGTAATTCACATCTTTTCTTTCTATATTGATAACCGCTTTTTCTCTAAGCTCTTTGATAGATAAGAGCTTATTAATAAGCTCGTAACTCGGATTTATTGCATGAGGATTACCTACCATTTCAAACATAGTTATATCCCCATTAGTATCACCATAAGAAAAAGAATTATCTAAGTCAATTTCGTATCTATGATCCAAATCTTTTATAGCGGATAGTTTACTATTACCATCCCGCATAGGAATTACTTTACCTGAAAATTTATTATTTTCATCAAAAACATAGTCAGTCGATATAGATTCTGTTGCTCCATAGAAATTAGCGAAATGATCCACTAGAAAATCTGGTGACCCAGAAATGAAAAAGATCAAATCACCTCTCATCTTATGCTTTTCGACAGCCTTTCTCGTAACCATATAAACTTTATTTTTGTTTTCTTCTATGACGAGCTTCGAATATTTTTCTATAATATCCCTATCAAGACCTATCATGCTTTTTTGATAGACCAGGGCTGCCCTATCTAGATAATCTTCATAAGCTCCAAGTCTATTTTGATATTTTTCATACAAAGGGCCTATCTCATTAGTCCAGATCTCTTTTGGAAGAATCCCGTCTTCTGTAAGCTTTAAAAAGTGCTCTATTAAAAGCGAATTTCTAAAAAGAGTTCCATCAATATCAAAAAAAGCTGCCGTTCTTTTATTCATTCTATTTTTCCTTCTTATCCGATTTTTTCTTAAAATTCCTCTTCTTGGCTACTCTTTCTTTAGATGAGTTCATATCATCGTTAGATTCTAATACTTCAACTTTCTTTCTTATGTCTACTACAAGTTCTATAAGAAAACATACTATTATACCCACTATAGAAGCAGATCCCAAAAATATTGCAATCCAAGCCATATTCAAACCTGTATCACTTGTAAAAATCGTAATAGAAATTATTCCAATAATCAATGCCAATGCAGCTAATGCAAGTGAAGGAATGAACTTTACAATCCTTTTTTTATTAATGAAATAAATAACTATTGATATTGCCGCCATAATGAAAGATACAACAGGTACTATCGCAAGCCTAGATGAGTATTGGGAAACTAAATTAATTAATCCAGTCATAAGTCCTCCCTTAGTTTAACTCAACCCTATTTATCTTTATTTTATCATCAATCTCTAATATAACAAAACCATAGAATCCATCTCTAGCCAAGTAAGGAGATCCAGGATTTAGAAGAAGCACATCATTTTTGATCTCGTTTACGTATTTGTGAATGTGACCAAAAATAATTATATCACAAGATTTACTCTTAGCTTTTTCTAATATCTTCTCATAGGTAAAATCGATGCTATATCTGTGACCATGACTTAGAAAAATTTTCTTATCTCCGATATTGATTACTTTATCATAATCTTCTTCTATAAAGAAATCATTATTTCCTTTCACAGCGTAATAAGATATCCCAGTCTCATAGTAAATTTTTTCTACATCTTCGAGGCCATCACCAGCATGAATTAATAAATCTATGTCATCATGAGTAAGTATATAATCGCTTATTGCATCATACATCCCATGAGTATCACTTGTTACTAATATTTTCATTTCTCACCTAAGAACTCCTTGAATTTCTCCATTGCTCTTGCCCTATGTGATATTTGGTTTTTTTCTTCTATGGTCATCTCTGCAAGGCTTTTTTGTGTGTTTTCAGGTATAAAAATTTTATCATACCCGAATTCTCCGTCGCCTTTTTCTATGTCGCTAATATATCCATCAAGCCTTCCAGTAAAATGAAAGACTTCTCCCTTTGAGTCTATATATGAAATAACGGTCTCAAAGTAGGCACTTCGATCTTCTTTATCAGACAATTCATCTAATAACTTCTTACGGTTATCCTCATAAGTAGCATTAGCTGATGCGTATCTGTGTGAATATAAACCGGGTCTATTATCTATTGCTTTTACAAAAAGTCCGGTATCATCGGCAAATACAGCTCTACCAGTTAATTTATAAAGCTCATGAGCCTTCTTATATGAATTTTCTTCTAAGGTTTTGCCATCTTCAACAACGTCAAAATCATTGATTCCAATCTCTATTGGCATTTTAATCGAATCATTAGCTAGCATCTTCTTAACTTCTATCAATTTATCTTTATTGCCTGTCGCAAATAGTAATTCCATACACTCCCCTTATAAAATAATAACAGAAAAACTTAGACTTAGTCAAGTGAATTAACGTTGCTCTTCTATTATTTCGTTGTAGTTAGTAAAGGCCGACTCCAAATTTTCGGCAGAACTTGCAGATTGCTCATCGATAGACACGATTGTGGTAGAATTCATAGTAGGTATAGAAAATATAGGATTCTTATCTATCAAGCTATCCTTTATTTTATGAATCAAAATCTCATCTGGAGTTTGTATTAATATATACTTTCCATTAGATAGTATGTGATAGTCCTTAAATTGCGGATTAATATTCCTAACTTGATCTCTCGTTAGAGAAACTTTATTATCTTTGTTAGTCTTCTTATTTAGCATTTGGCTACCTATAGCTATTTCAATTGGGAAAAAGTTTTGTTCAAACTCCTCTCCATCTCCAGTAAAGATAGAAGATTGGAATATCCATTGTCCTTGGTTTCTGATTATACCAAAATTCGTGTTATCAAAAGGAATGTTTTTTTCATCAATATTCTTAAAGCTAGAATTAGCCTCATCCAAAACTCTTTCTTTAAAAATCAGATCAGAATCTTCCTCGCCAGTAAATTCCTGAAGGGACAGAAACTTACCTTCTTTTAAGTTCTTAGTCTCAAGAATTGCATACTTCCTTATAGGATTATCGTTCATTTGATTAGTATAGTCTATTGATATAAATTCATCAGAAACATAGTTTATACGCAAGTTGAGATTGATATCTTTACAGGAGTATTTAATTCTGTTAGAAGGATCAGACATCTTTTGCCTAATTCTAACAGGAAAAGCTAAAAGCTCGTCATAATTATTTGTTATATTATTGCTATTTGTATTAACTGACCAGTATTCGTCCTTATTATTTACAAAAATATTGTAAGCCTTTTTGTAAGAAATATCACTATCATCCTTGATTCTTATCAAATAGGTGTAATAATTATAGGATATATAATCACTGCTTTCATCAATTCTTTCCCTCACACCTAGGGTTAATGCCTGATCTTCTGCTACTTCTTCGCCTTCTGGATTTGTCATCCTTTCCTTGCTTGCCTTTTTAGAGTAGCTGTTTAATATTTTTGAATCAACTTTATTG
>CABQOK010000050.1 GCA_902465755.1 uncultured Anaerococcus sp. | reverse complement strand
TTATTGTTTCCTTATCTATTACATTGCCGTCTTCGTCTTTTGTAATATATACATGGTGTTCTTGGAAAGATCCTTTTGTTGTTATTGTTTTTTCGTATACGTAGGTGATTTCTTGTTTTTCACCTGGTTTGAAGTTTCCTTCTGCAGCTTCACCGTTTTCATTGTATGTTGGTTCGTTTACTGCGTTTTCTGTTCTTACAAATTTATATCCTTCTTTGTCTTTTTTACCTGTTGGGTATGTTTGATCTTTTGTTCCTTCTTTTACTTCACCATCTTCTGTTATTGTTTCCTTATCTATTACATTGCCGTCTTCGTCTTTTGTAATATATACATGATGTTCTTGGAAGGAGCCTGGTATTGCAACTAGACCTAAATCAACTGACATATTGTCGGCACCGTTAATAGTTCCTTTTGCAGTGACAACTCCATCTATTAGTACTCCATCAGAGTCTAGTTTGTCATTATCCCCAGCATTTGGTGTTGTTATCTTATAACCATCAAAGTGAGAAAATGTTAATTCATATTCTCCATTTGGAAGATTATTAAATACATACTTACCATCTTTATCTGTTCTTAGAGAAGTCTTTTTCCCATCTACATTTATAGTTACATAGACATTAGCTGCTGGTTTTTCATCTTCATCTTGGATACCATTTCCATTGTCGTCATACCAAACAGTATCCCCTAGTTTGTAAACTTTTGGTTTTTCATCTCCTGTGGCACTACCGTCACCGTCGTCAAAGTGGACATCATTTTTCCATGACCAGTTTCTATCAGCAATAGGTACATTTCCTTCTGGAGTTCCATCTATTCTTTTCTTTCTTGTTGCTCCAAACTCAACTATGGTATTTAGACTAGTTTTTTCTTTTCTTTTTCCATCATATACTACAACATAAGAAGCTTTATCATTAGTTTGATTTATATCAACTAATATTCCCATTTTTTCATCTAAAGCTTTTCTTATAGTTGCTTTATCAGTTACATCTGTCAAGTCAGCATAGTCAAGGTTAAAGCTTCCTTTTAATTGACTACCATCATTTAATCTGTAAACTTTTACTGAATCAAGAACACCTTGATCAAATATTGCACCATCAGTTCCATCTTGATTTCTAATTCTTAGTTGTGAATTTGTTAATTCTTGGTTGTTGGTATTTACATAGATAGTGTGGTGATATGATGTATCAGTTACAGTGTCAAGGTTTGCTTTACCACTTAATGTTTCTACTTTTTCATCCTTATAATATCCATCTCTAGAATAATCAACTGCGACAGTCTTTGAAATTTCATATCCATCCACAGATACTACAACTTTTTCTTTTTCGCTGTTTTCCGGAACATTTACTTTATCAATGAATAGTGGGAAGGAAATGTTCATTTTAATGTTAGCTATTTTATCTACATAATCAGTAAATCTATAGATAATTGTTCTTCCATCTGGTTGAACTTCTGCTTTAGCTAACAACTCACCATTGTAGTATAAATCATCAATAACTGAATCTTGTGAAATACCATGAAGGTTTACGTTATCTGATACCTTTACTTCAAATGTGTCTCCACCAGTTATACTATCTGGCACATCAAAACTAAATGCAGTTTTTAGGATTGAATCATATCCTTCTCCAGTATCTGAAGCAAGTGGTTTTACTGTTGTAACATTTGATTGAGTATTTCCATCAATTGTTCCTTGGATGTTAGTAATCTTTTTCTCACCAGCTGCTACTGGCTCTGCTTTAGCTTCTTCAGACTTTTCAAGTTCTGCTGCTTTTTGTTCAGTTATTTCTTTAAGGAAGCTATCTGTATCGAACTTAGGATCTTTTTCTAGTTCTCCAGCGATTTCTTCTTCAATCTCTGCTACTTCCTCATCAGTAAAGCCAGCTTCTTTAAGATTTTTCTTTTGCGCATCTGTTAGTGTGAAGGCTTCTTTTTCTTCTACAGGAGCTTCGTCTGTTGCTTCTGGAGCTTCTTCTGTTTTTTCTGTTTCTTTAGGAGCTTCAGTGCTTGCTGGAGTTTCTTCTTCAACACTTTCTTCAACTGATGCTTCTTTATTTTCTTCTACTAAATTCTCTTCACTTGTAGTCTCTGTCTCAGCAGTTTCCTCAGCTACAGCTTGATTTTCGCTATCAAGTTCAGCTGCTTCTACTGAAGATGGAGATACTAAAAGTGCGTAACCTAGCATGCAAGATACTAATCCTATTGATAGTTTTCTTGTAGCGTATTTAGGTTTTCTTATTGAGCCTTTTTGTTTTTTGTGCTCAATAATTCTTTTAAATTTGTTGTCCATTTTTCCTCCAAAAATAATCGACAGGCTCAAAACCCCATATAGTAAGTCTGTCCTAGTTACATTTATCACAGACTGCGTGTTCGCAATATGTCTTATAATTATTCTATACCCGATTATTTCTATTTCAAGCTTAATCATTGATTTTTTAGTAATATTTGTCAAAATCCAATATTTTCCCAATATATATAAAACTTAGCCAAAGAAGTATATTACAACGATTCACCTATTGTACACACTAAATCGATATGAGATAAATGATATATTTTTGACTTTTATTATCAATCTTTTACAAAACTTCTGTTTTATTATATATGTATTTTATAGGCTTTTTTGTATAATTATTGTATAATGAACATAAAAAAAGCGTCCTAGTGAATAGAACGCTATTATATCTATTTGATTTTAAACATCCATAAAGCCCTTTTTGTATCTCTTATAAGCTAATACATAGAATATCGCTGTTAGGGCTATTACTATTAGGAAAGGGAAACCTATTCCTACAAGGACCTTGCCACCACTTGCATTCATCAAGACTACGGTAAGGATTACTAGGGCGATTATTACTACAAAGCTTATTATATAGTAGATGAAAAATTTCATTCCCCCTTGCATTAGCTCCTTTGGATTTTGCCAAGTGGTATTTATTCCTATTGTTGAAAGTAGTAAGCCTACTATGTTTGCTGATAGAGCTGCTAGGCTTAGGCCTAGGAAAATCATTAAGGAATTGACAAATCCTATTTGTAGGACGATTCCTATGATTAGGGTCATTATAAGATTGATTGGTAGGGCTATGGCCATGGCTGATAAGAGCCTTGCCTTCATGTGACTTTTGGGATCTACCGGTAGGGTTTGGATTAGGAAAAAGCCCTTTCCTTCTCTAGAGAGAGAGTTTGAAGTTGGCGCTCCATTTATCCAAATCATTAGTCCTGCCGCGAAAGCTATTGCGAAGAAATAGTACTTCGCCACTGGACTAAAGATATTCTCATAGCCAATTTCCCCTACTATATCTCTTCCTTGGGTAAGAGGAACAATAGTGAAAATCATGGCCATAAGGATTGGCGTGTAGAGAAACATTAGATTGCTTGTCATGATCCTTAAATCTCTCTTGGCTATGGCCATGACCTGGCCTTTTTGTTCTAGCCCTACTGGTTTTCTCTTCTTATCTTGCTTGATCTTTTTGCTTGTTTCTTCTGTTACAGTATTTTCAAAAACTGACTCGTAGTAGAATTTGCTCGCTAACTTATAGGCTATAAAGGTAATTAGGCCTGCTAGGGCAAAAAGTACTATGGTCGAAAGTATTCTCTGACCAACTCCTCCAGTTAGGGATAGGCCGAATAGTTTGGCTTGGAAGAAGATATTGGACACAGCTTGATTTTTATTAGCGGCATCTACCATTCCATTTGCAAACTTATCAAAACTATCTCCAGACTGTCCTGACTTGAAGGAAAAGTAGTAGATTACTCCAATGATAGCAAACATCACCACATAGCCTAGGTTTTTGAAAAGCTTCTTGTGTCTGTTGACATTAGTAAACTTCTTGATGATTAATAATATTATAGCAAGGATGCTATAAGGGATTAGAATCATTGGAAAGAAGTTGATTATTCCAAGAAGTAGGGCTCCTAGGTCAAATCCTACAGCTGAGAAGTATAGGAAAAGCCCCAAAAGGAAGAAGAGGAAGTAGTCGAAAAATGACAAGACTCCTCCAAATATCTTACCTAGGAAAAGTTCACCTTGAGTTATGGGCATGGTCTGGTAGTTTCCTATAGACTTTTCTGTAAAGAAGTCAGAGTAAATCTTAGCTCCGTGAAGGAGAAGGACTATTACAGTCATTAGCATGCCAAAGACCGTAAAGTACATGGACTCCTTCCCACTTTCTACAAAGACCTTGACAGATGAGCCCATGACAAGGTAGAAGATAAAGCCAAAGAAGAGATAGGACCAAACTAGACTAAGGAGTCTTCCCAGATAGTTTTTGGGCATGCCCGATATTTTCTTTGATGGAAAATATGGGAAGAACTGTTCCTTAAAGGCGTATTTTGTAATAGTCTTTATATTATTCATCAGTAAGCTCCAAGAATATTTCTTCAAGTGATCCTTCTCTGTTGGCAGCATGTTTTATCTCATCGAATGTGCCGACTGTGATGATCTTACCCTTGTTAATAATTGCAATTCTATCGCAAAGCTCTTGGGCGATTTCCATAACGTGGGTTGAAAAGAAAACTATCTTGCCAGCCGCTGCTCTTTCTCTTAGGATTTTTTTGAGATTGTAGGCGGATTTGGCATCAAGACCTACCATAGGCTCATCTAGAAAGATTACAGGAGGATCATTGATCAAAGCTCCGATTAGGGCAAGCCTTTGGGCCATACCGTGAGAATAGCTTGAAATCTGATTATCCATTGCATCTTTTAGGTCAAAAAACTCTAGATAATAGTCAAGTCTTTCCTTACGAGTTTTACTATCTATGCCGTAGATATCTGAGACAAAGTTAATATATTCATTACCTGAATAGTTCTCAAAAAGATCTGGATTATCAGGCACATAGGAAAACTCGCTCTTGTAAGCCTTGGAGTCTTCTTCAAGACTTTTGCCATTTATACTAATCTTACCACTTGTTTTTGAATTGATTCCTACGATGCTTTTTATAGTAGTAGACTTACCTGCTCCATTTGGACCTAAGAATCCAAATATCTCTCCATCATTAACAGTAAAAGAAATATCGTCAACAGCCTTTTTGCCATTGGAATAAATCTTTGAAAAATTCGAAACTTCGATCATTATTACTCCTTTCTAATTTTCAATTTCTAACTTATTTAATAGTAACATATATATCGTAAGCTTGTAAACATTGCTTATTTATCATAAATCTTATCTTTTAGATAAATATTAGCTCACGCCATTTTTTCTATAAATAGGTCATAATACAAAAAGGGCGGCGAGATTTGGATAAAATCCTATCCCACCACCCTTATTAATATATAAGTACCTATCTTCTATAAATCCTTGTATTCCTTAATCTTTCTTATATCGTAGGCGATTTTTCTCTTCTCAGACAAAAGTTTCATTAGGACCTTTTGGACTGACCTAGCAGACTTACTTATATCTACTTCCTTCTTCCTAAGCTTGTATCTAAAGGCTATATCGCCTGCTTTACCGTTAATTCTCGAATACTCACTAACCTTTGATGGAAGATAGAGCTTATTTGCTAGCTTTTCATCAAAGAGAAGAAGATTTGAGTGAAAATCAAGGAGTTCTTCTTGAATTCTTCCAATGGACTTGTTTGCATTATGGTTTTTGTTTGCCCTTAGGAAGTCTCCTACGATATTTCCCCTAAGGAATTTCTTTCCTGTAAAGTCTGAGCTTTTTCCTACCCTTCTGGAAGATATCAAAATATCATTATAAATCTTCCTCGCATCTTTTATATATTTATCAACTTCGACCTGTCTTTTGTAAAGTTCATCTAATTTTTCTTCAATCATAATTTCCTCCGTATAGATTCTTAGTTTATTTATACCCAAGTGAGGGAAAATATACAATCTGTCAAAGGTCGAAATAGGATAAATTTCAATTTTATCTTAAGTCTATGATAATCATCACTATAAGACCACTTATTTTCCTTCCCATTACCTTATGTGGAGACTGGATTGTCAACACCTATTTGTACAATCTAAAATCAAACGTAGTTAGCGGAGAAGCCTCTCGAGAAATAGTAAAATTATAATTCTTTTAATCCTAGAATTACAGCAATTCATACAGCTACGCCATCTCGACAGAGCGGAGCGATGAGAGATCTACAGTATATGATGACATGTAGATATAAAAGTTTAAGTTATCTACGAAAATGCTCGCCTAACAAAATCCAAGATCAAACACGTCCCAAAGTTCTGTAGACCTCTCACGTAAAGTTCGAGGTGGAGAATGAGGAAATTTTCAATAGAAAATATAGTATATGTTAGAGATGTCTCGACTGCGCTCGACACTAGAGGAAGATGAGAAACAGGAGATGTCTCGACTTACGCTCGACGGTAGTTTGCGGATTCAGATTCAAGCCCGTCTAGCTTTAGGAGGACTTCATCTCGCAAAGCCTAGATTTTGAACTCTTCGAGTTCTTAGAATGGATTGTCAATTCTTATTTGTACAATCCAGGCATAGCTAATATATGTTCTGTCCCAAAAGCATATAATTTGTCTTATTCCTCCCATATTAGTATACTTATGATATATAGTAAAAAGAGAGGTAAATATGGCAGAAATTTTATTTTATAATCCTATAGATATGGATAAATACGATAGATTTAAGAAAATCGCTGAGGAAAATGACATAGATATAATCGAAGTGGGAAAGGATGATCTTGATTATACAATAGGCTATCTTCTAGGAATAGAGGGCTTTAGCGAAGAGAAAAAGGAAGTTAGAGATGATGATTACGATCTTGACTTTGACTTTACCTTATTTAATGGCTTCGAGAATGAAGAGCTTTTCGACCTTCTAGATAGCCTAAGAGAAAATAATGCAAGTGTCCAACATAAGGCAGGCATTACAGAAAATAACGTAAAATGGACCTTAAGAGAACTTCTCAAGGAAAACGACAGAGAAGCCAAGACCATGGGACTGATTTATAAGATAAACCAACTTATAGAAAAATCAGAAACCCTCGCCGACAAATACGGAGAAGATGAAAAAATCACCAAACTAATAGGAGAAATTGGCGACTACTTCAACGACTCTTCAATCTTTGAAATAGAAACAGCCAAAAAATACTACCTAACCCTCCTAGACGAGACTCTAAGAGTAGAGAAGGAAAATGAATAGGAAATAAGCGAAAAGGTAATCTCAGGAAAATTTCTGGATTACCTTTTTTGTGAATAATTTTATTTATAATTTCTTTCCCGACTTTTCAAGAAGCTTATCGAATTCTTCCTTGCTTAGGCCGAAGTCTCCTAGCTTATGTTTTTCTGGGTCGTGGAAGTCAGATCCTCCTGAGCCTATTAGGTCGTATTTTTCTGCTAGGTCTTTTGTTAAGTCAAAGTCCTCTTCTTTCATTAGTCTGTGGGATATTTCTATTCCCCTTAGGCCGAAGGATACGTATTTTTCGACTTCTGGGTAGTTTTCGTACTGGCAGGGATGGGCAAGGATTGGAATTGCTCCATCGGCTAGGGCTGCCTTTATGCCATCTTCTACATCTATATAGCCCATTTCTAGGTTTTTCTTTTTATCTTTCATTGAACCGAAGACTTCCTTGAAGGTGAAGTTTTCTTCTGGATATCTTTCATTAAGAGCCTCAAGGATATTGGACTTAAAGACTATAGAATATGGGGAGAATTTCTTGCAGGCCTTATAGTCTATGTCATAGCCTTTATCCTGTAAGTCTTTTATTAGTTTCCTGTGGTTTGCGTCTCTTTTTTCTAAAAAGGCCCCACAAAGTTTATCTATGTTAGGAGTCTTATCCGGAAGGAAGAGGGCTACTATGTGGACTTTTTTGTCTACTTGGTAATCATAGCAGCTTATCTCGACACCCTTGATGGTTTTTATGCCGATTTCTTTTGCTTTTTCTCTTATTTCTTCATACTGGTCTGTCGTATCGTGATCTGTTATGGCAAGGACTTCGATTTTAGCTTCTTGAGCAAGCTTAAGAAGCTCATCTATTTCCAAAAGTCCATCAGAGTGGTTAGTATGAGAGTGTAGGTCTGCATATATTATTTTCATTCTCTCTCCTTTATAAATCATAAAAATAAGGGGCTGTTGCAAAACTATGAATAAACATCGTACCATCAT
>CABQOK010000049.1 GCA_902465755.1 uncultured Anaerococcus sp. | reverse complement strand
ATAACTTGAACTTTTATATCTACATGTCGTCATAGACTGTAGATCTCTCAGTCGTGCCTCCTTCGAGATGGCGATAGGGTTATATGGGCCATATTTCATTGTTTTACAAATGTTATGTCTACATACAAGCCAGCTTGAACTTTACGTGAGATGTCCCATTTCCCCACCCAAAAAGCCCTAATCCATTGAGGATCGGGGCTTCTTTTTATTTGTCTTCTATTTCTTCCCAGCCTTCGGTTTTGTATTCGTTTCCTTCTTGGTCTATCCAGAAGGCTTCCACTTTGTTTTCGACTGCCTTTTTTAGTCCTGTCTCGTGGTCTACTATGAAGAAGTAGGTTGAGAGTGTATCTGCTAGGGCGATGCTATCTGCTTTTACTGATACGGATTTCCATTTGTCGGATGGGTATCTGGTGGCTGGGTCTATGATGTGGTGGTAGTTTTTACCGTCGACTGTGAAGTATCTTTGGTAGTCGCCGCTTGTTACTACCGATGTGTCTTTGACGTTTACTATTGTGGAGTATGGGTTTTCTTTATCTTCTAGGAAGGGATTTTGGACTGCTATTTTCCAATTTCCTTCGCTGTTGTTTGGGTTTTCTCCTATGATTACGTCATCACCACCTACAGAGAGGATTCCTTTTTCAAATCCTGCTTCTTTTAGTTTTTCGGCCATTTTTTCTGTGGCGTAGCCTTTGCCGATTGCTCCTATGTCTAGTTGGACGTTTGGGTCGTTGATGTAGACTGTGGAGTTTTCTTTGTCTATTTCAATGGCATCTATGTTTTCGTGCTCGCTTTTCTTGATGAGCTCATCTTCTGGTGGGATTGCTGCCTTTTCAGGAATATCTATGGACATTTCCCTGTATTGGTGCCACAAGCCTAGGAGGGACCCCATAGCTATGTTGATGTTTCCGTCTGTTAGTTCGTACATCTCCTTTGAGTATTCGATTAGCTCAATTATTTCAGGATCTACCTTGACTGGCTCGATTCCTGCCTTTTCGTTGATTGTTCTGAAGTTATTTACTCCTTCGAAGGAATCGTAGGAGTTGTAGAGTTTGTGGTATTTGGCTAGCTCTTCTTCTAGGACATCACACTGTTTCGCAAAGCTTTCTTCATCATCAGAATAGGTTAGAAGGGTAGTTACTGTGTCGAAATATTCGTAGTATGTTTTGTCAAGTTTTCCTACTTCGGATTTTCCCACATCTTCTGGATTTTTTTCGTTCTCCTTAGCATCTTCTACTTTTGGACCTGATTCAGTTTCTTTTTGCTCAGCTTTTTCTTCAGCTTGGCTTTCTTGTCCGTTCTTATCTTCTCTTGTATTTGCACCATTGGCACAGGCTGTTATGACAAAAGCCATAGCCAAGGGATAAAATATTTTCTTTATTCTCATAGTTTATTTATGTTAATTGTCTCCATGTCTTTGTTAACTGGGATTGATTCTTCAAGAGCCCATGTTAGTAATATGTCCGCTGCTGCCTTGTCTCTAAAGGAGTTCCACTGTCCTTCAAGTCCTTGTTCGTAGACTATGTCTAGGAATTCTTCTCTTGGGGCGATTCCCTCGTAGTTGTCTAGGAAGTTATCTCTTTGGTGTCTGTCAAGGCTTGCAACAAAGGCTTCTCTTAGCCTTTGACTATCTAGCTCGTCTGCTGTTGGCATGAGCAAGAAGTTTTCTACGTCTGCGTCTATATCTATATAATTTTCTTCTATATCTTCTGCGGTTTGGATCTCCTTGTTGATTCTTATAAAGTCAAGAGATTCTGTATTCAACCACATATTCTTAAGATATGAATCTTCATCTATCAAGGTCCATTTTTCAACTAACCAAGATAGATTTATTGGTTTTCTTACTTTCATATTATTTTACTTTTAGTACTATTGCTTCGTATTCCCAAAGCTCCAATACTAAATTGTTTCCTTTCTCTATTTTTATATTTCTCTTATCCCATCTACTTCCGCCGTAGGTCTCAGATAGTGAATCCAAGACTTCAACGAATTCCACTTCTTCGTCATAAGGAATCTCGAAATGAGACTTGTATGTATTTGTCATGTTTAGTACTACAAGGTATCTCTCATCTCCGGCTTTTCTTTCATAGGCGAAAACAGAATTTATATTATCATCTACTACCTTCCAGGAAAATCCTTCTTCTTCGTAGTCTTTTTCGAAAAAGGCTGGGTTTGAGATGTAAAGTTCATTCAAGTCCTTGACATAGCGGTGGATGTCGTCATGGGTTGGGAATTTTAGTATATCCCAATTAATCGATTCATGTTCATTCCATTCATCAAATGTTGCAATTTCATTACCCATAAAGTTGAGCTTCTTGCCAGGATGGGTGATCTGATAGGTGTAGAGGAGTTTAAGTTGTTTGAACTTCTCCTCGTAGGATCCTGCCATTTTGTTAATCATAGCTCCCTTCATATGAACTACCTCGTCGTGGCTTAGTGGAAGAATAAAGCGTTCGTTGTAGAAGTAGAACATAGAAAAGTTGATATTTGCCTGGTGATCAATCCTGTTTATGGAATCTGTCTTAAAATACCTTAGGGTATCGTTCATCCAGCCCAAATCCCACTTGTAGTCAAAGCCCAGTCCCCCATCTTCTACCTTGCCTGTAACTTGTGGGTAGTCTGAGGAGTCCTCTGCTATGAGCATGACATTCGGGAATGATTCGTGGATAGTTTTGTTAAGGTCCTTGATAAATTCAATATTGTCCTTGTGGACTCCACGATTCTTGTTGCCATTGTAGTGGATCATGTAGCTTACTGCGTCGATTCTTATTCCATCGAAGTGGAAGTTCTCTAGCCAGTAACTAATAGCAGACTTCATAAAGCTTCTGACATGACCCTTGGAGTAGTCGAAGTTATTGGATCCCCACTCGGAGTATTTAAGGTCGGGATAGACTGACTCATACATTCCAGTTCCATCAAAATGGTCTAGGCCAAAGTAGTCGCTAGCAAAATGGACTGCTACCATGTCGAGGATTACCCCGATTCCGTTTTGGTGGAGAATATCGACGAACTTTTTAAGATCCACCGGGCTTCCAAAGCGGGAGCTTGTCGCAAAAAATCCGCTCGATTGATAGCCCCAAGATGGATAGTAAGGATATTCGGTTATAGGCATTATCTCTACATGGGTGTAGTTCATTTCCTTGACATAGGCTACTAATTTATCTACTATATCGAGGAAGTTGACATTGTCTTTATATCTTAGCCAGCTTCCTATATGGATTTCGTAGATATTTAGAGGCTTATCGAAGTTCTTATCTCTTTTCTGGATAAAATCTTGGTCAGCAAAGTCGTATGAATCATCTGTTATGATACTTGCAAAGTCGCCTTCCTTGTCCATGGCACGAGCAAAGGGATCGGTCTTTTCTACCCAATTTCCATCATGGACTACTACATATTTGTAATAATTACCAGGCTTAGCATCAAGCTTAATAAAAAAATAACCGTACTTGGTGTTTTTGGTCATCTTGGTATTTTCCCAAGAAGTGAAATCTCCCTTGATGTAGACTTCGTCAGCATTTGGGGCAAGGACCCTGAATACATACTTGCCGTCAGTATCTTTGTGTGCTCCCCAAATATCAGCCCCCATAGACGAGTGGCCCGCTAGGTAACTTTCTATATGATCATGGTTAGTTTCTGTAATATTAACTTTCATTTTCTTCCTCAATCAAATGTCTAATGTGTCTTTTGAGGATTTGAATTCCCTTTAGGTTCTTCGCTCCCCTTGGAATAATTATATCTGCATATTTCTTGCTTGGCTCGATATAAGTTTCATGCATTGGCTTAACCTGGCCGATATATTGGGTAAGGACAGACTCAAGTGATCTGCCACGCTCCTTGGTATCTCTTAAGATTCTCCTTTGTAGCCTCACATCGCTATCGGCATCCACAAAGACCTTAGTGTCTGTGATTGACCTTATCCTTTCATCATATAGGACAAGAATTCCCTCAATGAGGATAATCTTTGTTGGCTTAACCTCTATCGTCTCCTTGCTCCTGGTGTGGATATTATAATCGTAGGTCGGCATGGCTATGGTCTTTCCCTCAAGTAGTTTTAATAAGTCCTTATAAAATAAATCATTGTCGAAAGCGCCTGGATAGTCATAGTTAAGCTTAGCCCTTTGCTCAAAGGATATGTCATCATGGGCCTTGTAGTAATTGTCGTGGCCTATAACAGTTAAGTCTTCCTTAAAATAGTTAGCAATCTCTCTTACAATCGAGCTTTTACCAGAGGCCGAACCTCCAGCAATAGCTACAATTTTTACATCTGTCATAGTTTGATCTCGTTTACGATATTTCCTTCTAGGTATTGATAAAGGTTGTCGAATACAATGTCTGCCCTAATTTCCATAGCTTCCTTGGTGTAGAAGGCAACGTGGTTGGTTAGTATTACATTTTTGGCATTTCTTAGTGGATAGTCTTCTGGAAGTGGTGGTTCCATATCGAATACGTCTATACCTGCTCTTAGCTTGTCCTCATTGAGAAGCTTGGCTAGGTAGTCATTATCTACCACAGCTCCCCTTGCACAGTTGATAAGAACAGCTCCTTCCTTCATAAGGTCGAGCTCTTTTTCTCCTAAGAAGCCCTTAGTCTCCTTGTTGTTTGGTATGTGAAGAGATACTATATCACTTTCCTTAAGGAGCGTATCAAGGTCAACATATTCTACTCCCTTGGCTTTTATTTCTTCCTTTTCTGTTCTTGAGTAGGCGATTATCTTGCAGCCAAAGGCATTTAAAAGATCGATTAGCTTAGATCCTATATTTCCTGTTCCTATTACACCGAAGGTCTTGCCCTTGATAAGCTCGCCTAGAAGATAGTTGTTTTCTCCATTGAAGATATTTGACCTATTTTCGTTAAACTTCCTCAAAACAGAGATAGTAAGGCCTATTACAAGTTCTGCCACAGAATCGTCAGAGTAGCCGCTAGCATTTAAGACCTTGATTCCCTTCTCCTTACAAGCATCGAGATCGACATGGTCTACTCCAGTAAATGCTACATCGATTAGCTCTAACTTTGTATTATTAATCACATCGCAAGTTACAGGCTTGTTGGTGATGATAGCAATATCTGTGTCCTTTAATCTTTCGATTTTCTCCTCATCACTTCCTGCGCTTTCTTCAAAATATTCAAATTCATGGCCTAAAGATTCAATTTTTTCTTTATGATTTTCAATAATTTCTCTATCAACTTCTAATGGATCAATTAGACTAATCTTCATTATATTCTCCTTTATTCAAATTAATATCGTTTACTTGCTATTATTATACTCTTCTTAGGCATATTTAAATAGAAAATTCATTTAGATTAATTATTATCTATACTTGCCTAGATGATGATAATGTGATAAATTATTAGTATAGAATAGAAAGGAATAGGTATGGCAGTTGGATTAGCTTTTACAAATGGTAAATGTTTAGAGGCTCTTCATTATTATTGCAATGTGTTTGGCCTAGATGAACCAGAGAAAGTCATTAGATACAGTGATTTCGAGAAATACAATCACCCAAATGAGATAAAGGATAGGATATATAATTCTTATCTAGATATCTACGATAACAGAATCTATCTTTATGATGTGACTAATGACAAGTTGATTAATAGAGGAAACAATGTAAGGGTCGTAATCGAGACGACTTCTGATAATCTCTACAGGGCTTACATGAATTTTAGAAAAGACTCCACAGTAACCATGGAGCCTCAAAAAGTGAACAAGAAAATATTTACGACATTGATTGATAAATATGATATATCTTGGCAATTTATAGCAGAAATTACAGAATAGGTCATTTGTTTGATTTATTCTTTTTCTTTTGCCTTAAATATCTAAAGAAGGTTTGAATCTCAAAGAGAGCCTCCTCTTCCATTAGGCCGAACTCCGCATCGACATAGTGAAGCTGACTTCTATCGCCACAAACATTGGTATTGGAACCACAGGCTCCTCTTTTGTGATCTCTAAGAGCCACGACTAATCTATCGATTCTCGAATTGATAATAGCACCTGCACACATAGAACAAGGCTCCATAGTAACATACATGGTGCACTCCTCTAGCCTGAAATCATCCATCCAAGCACTAGCTTCCCCTATAGCCATAAGCTCAGCATGCTTTAGGGCGCTTTTCCCCTTGTAGGTGAGATTGTGACCACGGCCTATGATTTTCCCATCATGGACAACTACAGCCCCCACAGGTACTTCCTCAATAAATCGAGCGATCCTAGCTTCATTGACAGCCTCAGCCATAAAGAAATAATCCTCCTTGCTAAAAGTGTTTTGAGGATTTTCTTCTATATTTATTTTATCTATATTATTTTCCATATTATTATCTTTACACATGATTTCCTTCTTTGATTTTGATTTTACATTTAAGATATTATAGCTTATTTATTTACATTTCGTCTTAGACGTGAGAAGTCTACAGAAGCTTGGGACGTGTTTGATTGGTACTTTTGTTATTTAGTTATTTACGTAGATTACTTGATTTTTTATATCCACATGTCGTCGTAGACTGTAGATCTCTCACATGCGTTCGACGGTAGTTTGCGGGCTTAGTTGCACTTCGCCTCGCAAAGCCTCGATTAAGGAGTTTCATCAGTTCGCTATGCTCACTGTGACAATTCCATTAGAGATGGCGGTAATAGTATAGCTTGCTATAATTAAGGGTTTAAAAGAATTATTCTTTTACTATTTCTTGGAAGACCTCTCCGCTGCGGTCGAGGTAAGGGAAAAGGAGAGAAATCTTTGTTTTATTTACAATTTTATCGAGCGTAGCCGAGACATCTCTTACCATATACTATATTTTTATTAAAAATGTCCTCATTCGCCACCTCGAACTTTACGTGAGAGGTCTACAGAACTTTGGGACGTGTTTGATTTTAGATTATGCTAGATATGTATTTTCTTAGATAACTTGGACTTTTATATCTACATGTCATCATAGACTGGAGATCTCTCACATGCGTTCGAGATGGCGTAGCTTCTGTTTTAGTTTATCTCACGGTATATGCTTTGTTGTTTTGATGTTGGTAATTGCGAGAGGTTTCTCCGTTCACTTCGTTCAGTCGAAATAAGGTTGCCCTCCTGTTGGGCCACTGTTTGTTTAAAAGACAAATAGTGTAATGACTTTTGTTTCGAAGAAACAAAGGTCAAAAGAACGTCGAATGGCGTTCTAATACTTCCTAGAAAACTTTGTTTTCTTTCCCCTTATATTTAGCGGAGTCGAGACATCTCTTACCATATACTCTATTTTTCTTGAAAAATTACCCATTCCGCCACCTCGAACTTTACGTGAGAGGTCTACAGAACTTTGGAACGTGTTTGATTTTAGATTATGCTAGGTATGTATTTTCTTAGATAACTTAGACTTTTCTATCTAAATGTCATCATAGACTGTAGATCTCTCACATTCGTTCGAGATGGCGGTTAATAGGAATATATACTTTAATTGAAGTTATATAATTAACTGCTCTTTAAAAGTAATACGTGAGGTTTCACCACTTCGGTCGAAACAAGGGAAAGGGAGAGATAACTTTGTTTTCTTTTTCCCCCCTTATGTCGAGCGAAGTCGAGACATCTCTTACCATATACTCTATTTTTCTTGAAAAATTACCCATTCCGCCACCTCGAACTTTCGTGAGAGGTCTACAGAACTTTGGGACACGTTTGATTTAAGATTATGCTAGATATGTATTTTCTTAGATAACTTGGACTTTTATATCTACATGTCATCATAGACTGGAGATCTCTCGTCGCTTCGCTCTGTCGAGATGGCGGTAATTGTGTGAGTTGCTGTAATTCTAAGCTTAAAAGAATTATACTTTTAGTATTTCTGGGGAGACCTCTCCAGTCCTCTATTAGCCGGACGGGCTTGTTTCGAGGTAAGGGAAGGGGTAGGAAAAGCAAGTTTTCCATCTTTACCCTTATGTCGAGCGGAGTCGAGACATCTCTTTAGTGATTTTCATAATAGAATTAATCTTTTTTCTCACAAAAAAAGCTGTTGTTATCAACAGCCGTAATTTGGTGTACCGAAGAGGATTCGAACCTCCGACACCCGCCTTAGGAGGGCGGTGCTCT